>QFOI01000126.1 GCA_003241175.1 Pseudopedobacter saltans | reverse complement strand
GCGGCGACTGAACCATAGGGGTCGACAATATAGTCGTCAATATAAGGGCGAATGTAATCCAACCACATTTGTTGTCCAGAGCTTTCAAAGCCAGTAGGAGATGGGTTGTTGATATACTCTTTTAAAAAGGAAAATGAATTTTCGGTGATGATGTCTTTGCTTGTATTCTTCTTTTTTTGTTTGGGCATTGTATCTAGAGTTTACTTTTAGAATTTAAAAAAGCAAAACAGCCGCATAGCATCAAGCTATCGGCTGTTTTTTAAACGTAATTATTTAAACAAAACTATAATGATTAACTAGCGGCTGTAGGAGGCGTTGATGGTTTGGGTTGTTGTGGTTTGTCAGACTTTTCACCTTGCTTTTTGGAAGCAGGTTTAGGTGCGAACATGACCAACATTCTTTTACCTTCCATTTTCGGCATGCCTTCCAATGCTCCGACTTCATTAAGTCTTTCTGCAAATTTCAAAAGAAGCAATTCTCCACGATCTTTGAACATGATAGCACGACCTCTGAACTGTACGTATGCTTTTACTTTGTTACCTTCTTTCAAAAAGCGTTCAGCATGTTTTATTTTGAAATCCAAGTCGTGGTCATCGGTTCCAGGTGTGAATCGTATTTCCTTAACCTCACTTTGTTTAGCGTTGGCTTTCATTTCTTTTTCCTTACGTTTCTTCTCGTAAAGGAATTTTTTGTATTCAACAACGCGACAAACAGGAGGTGCCGCATTTGGCGAAATCTCCACCAAGTCCAATTCCAAATCATTGGCAATCTTACGTGCCTCTTCAATAGGATACACTCCCACGGTTACATTGTCGCCTACTAAACGTACTTCTGGTACTCTTATGCGTTCATTAATACGATGTTCTGGTTCATCGTTTCTTTTAAACCTGGGATTAAATCTTCCCTTATTGGGTAATGCCATTCAAATTTATTTGGTTAATATTAACTTATCTCTGCAAATACTATGCAAAAATAAGTCTATATTATTTTTTTTCTAAAATTTCTTTTGTGATTTTTTGGATAAAATCGGATAAATCCATAGAGCCTTGATCGCCTTGACCATGGAAACGAATAGCTACCTTGTTTTCAGTCATTTCTTTTTCACCAACAACAAGCATGTATGGCACCTTTTTCAACTCTGTGTCACGTATTTTTCTTCCAATTTTTTCATTGCGATCATCCACGTTGACTGTTACATCTACTTTACGCAGGGCGATAGCAACTTCTTCCGCATAGTTATTGTACTTGTCCGTGATAGGCAAAACGGTCACTTGGACAGGTGCCAGCCATAATGGCAGGTTACCTGCACAGCTTTCCAACAATACGGCGATGAAGCGTTCCATGGAGCCGAATGGCGCACGGTGCAGCATTACAGGCCGTTTTTTGGTATTGTCACTGTCGACGTATTCCAATTCAAATCTTTCTGGAAGATTATAGTCCACTTGGATGGTTCCCAATTGCCAACTACGACCAATGGCATCTTTGACCATGAAGTCCAGTTTCGGACCATAAAAAGCAGCTTCACCAGCCTTTTCTATGGTAGGTAAGCCATATTCTTTAGCGGCTTGACGAATGGCGTTCTCAGCTATTTCCCAGTTTTCTTCCGAACCAATATATTTTTCCTTATTGGTTAAGTCTCGAACTGAAATCTGTGCAGTGAAATCCTTGAAGTCCAATGCGTTGAAAACAAAAGTTACCAATTCGATATTGCGTTTGAACTCTTCCAAAACCTGATCAGGTTTTACAAAAATGTGTGCATCGTCCTGTGTAAAACTTCTTACACGAGTCAGTCCATGTAATTCTCCTGATTGCTCGTAACGGTAAACAGTTCCGAACTCAGAAAAACGCAATGGCAAATCTTTGTAGGAGCGAGGCGCAGATTTATAGATTTCGCAATGGTGCGGACAGTTCATCGGTTTGAGCATATACTCTTCGCCTTCTTGCGGAGTGGTAATAGGACGGAAAGAATCCGCGCCGTATTTTGCCCAGTGACCAGATGTGACATATAATTGTTTGCTTCCAATATGTGGGGTCATTACAGGTTGATAACCTCTTGCCAATAGCTCTTTTTGCAAAAAGTCCTGCAATTTGTTGCGCAATAAAGTTCCTTTGGGCAACCATAAAGGCAAACCAGGTCCTACTTTTTCGGAAAAAGTAAATAGTTCCAATTCTTTACCGATCTTTCTATGGTCACGTTTTTTTGCTTCTTCCAAAAGGGTTAGATATTCTTCCAATTCTTTTTGGCTAGGAAACGTAACGCCGTAGATACGAGTCAACATTTTGTTTTTCTCGTTGCCACGCCAATAGGCTCCAGCGATATTGGTGAGCTTGATGGCTTTGATGAAACCCGTATTGGGAATATGAGGTCCGCGGCAGAGGTCAGTAAAGTTTCCTTGTGTGTAGAAACTAATATTGCCATCTTCCAAACCGTCAATCAATTCCAACTTATATTGATCGTCTTTTTCTTTGAAATATTCCAATGCATCTTTTTTAGATACATCCTTACGAATGAAGACTTCTTTTTGTGCAGCTAGTTCCTTCATTTTCTTTTCTAGTCTGCCCAGATCTTCCTCACTCAACTGCCTATCACCTAGATCAATATCGTAATAAAAGCCTTTTTCGATAGCAGGTCCAATACCGAATTTAGTTCCTGGGAACAATGCTTCCAATGCTTCTGCCAACAAGTGTGCTGAGGAATGCCAAAATGTTGATTTGCCACCTAGGTCATCCCACGTTAAAAATTTGACACTAGCATCCGTTGTCAATGGTTTGAATGAATCGATAACTTTACCATCTACTTCGGCTGCCAATACTTTGCGAGCCAATCCTTCACTTATTGATTTTGCAATGTCAAGTGCGCTAACGCCAGATTCATATTCTCTAACCGCACCGTCCGGAAACGTAATTTTAATCATATTGTCTTAAGCTATGCTTATGTTTGAATTAAGGTTTACAAAGGTAATGAATGCCATTAAAATATTTTCAGTTAAAATATTATGAACAAAATCAAGGAAAACTTTGTATTTAAAGTTAAAACCGACTAAATTGTTGCATGTTTAAATGGCTCCTTATACTCGTTACTGCATTTTCTCCAATGATGGGTATTACCCAAAAGATAAGTGGGATATGGAAAGGTTACTTTACCACCGGTTTTGGAGATAATAAGCAATACTATAAATACGAGGTTCAGATTTTAACTCATCCCAATGGATTGACAGGTGTTGCCTATTCCTATTTGAATACAAGTTTTTATGGAAAATCGCATCTTGAAGGCTATTATAACGAGTCTTCCAAAAAACTATTTGCCAATGAAATAAAACTGATTAGTTTCAGCAATACCAATAGTTCCAATGTTTGTTTGATGCACAACACATTAAGCTATCTTAAAATAGGAGAGAAGGAGACGCTAGAAGGGACGTTTACAAGTGCCAACAGTGTAACGGGAGATGCATGCAGTGAAGGATATGTGTACCTAGAACGATCAACTAAAAGTGATTTTTACACAGAACCTTTTTTGGCAAAAGTGAACAGTAAGTCCATTACAAAATCAAAAAAAGAAACTAAATCAAAAACTCCTAGGCAAGTCTTAGCCAAAAATACATCCAAACCTAAAAAATTGATTGCAGAGCATTCTTCGCATGTGGAAATCGTCAATGACTCCATTTTTAATGCCAAGGAAAAACTCATCAATACAGAGGCTTTTGTCTCAACAGCAGTGGAACATACCAATTCCAATACGGAGGAGATCACAAATCCAATCATTCAAAGTTTTGCCAGTATTCCTGAAAATTTCCAGCATAGAAAAAACAAACTTGTAAAAACTATAATAACGCATACGCCAGAAGTGGATATTAGCTTTTACGACAATGGCGAAGTGGATGATGACACTATAACTGTGTATCACAATCTTAACCCAATAGTTGAACATGGTAGGCTGTCAAGACAACCCATTGATTACGGTTTTGATGCTACGGAAAACAACCGTCTGCAATCCTTTATCATCGTTGCAGACAATCTAGGAAAAATACCTCCTAATTCTGCTTTGATGGTAGTTTATACTAATAATGAACGTTATGAAGTATTTATAGAATCGGATTTGAAAAACAACGGGGAAGTACGTATTATATATGAACCCGTCAAAAAAAATGGTAAAAAGTAAAATGTCACTTTTTACCTAAAAATGTGTCTAGTATTCCATTGGTCAAGAACTCGTAAACCTTCAATAATTCTGGATTCTCTTTTTCCAATATGGATGTATGTTTTTCTATCGTCCCTAAGTCACCTCTGGCTGCAGGTCCAGTTTGTATGTCTTTTGGAGAAAAGAAAGAAATACGGTTGGTTGTTTCTTTCATCAATGGTAATAAATTAGAAAATTCAATATTGTGATTTTTGCAAAAACTTTCGGCAAGTACATAAAGGTAATTAGGAAAGTTGGAGACGAATACCGCTGCAATATGTAATCTTATCCTTTGTTGATCGTCAGCAAAGGCAATAATGGGAGAGATGTTCTTAGCAAAATTTTCCAATTTTTCAAAAGATGAATTGTTATTGGCGTCCAAAAACAAAGGAATTTCTATTGAATTGACATTTTCCTTCCTTAAGCTCTGCAAAGGATACAAAACGCCATATTGAGAGGAAATATGCTCCAAAACCTTTATGGATGCAGATCCTGTTGTGTGAAGAACTAAGGCTTTTTCAGAAATTTTACCCCTAAGAGAATCTGCGACCATAGGTAAAAAATCGTCTTGAACTGTTATCAGATAAACATCTGCATCTGTTTTTACATTAGAGATATCCTGAATAAAAACGGCATTCAATTGTCCAGCTAACGCATTTCCTGAGACCGGATTACGTGCGACTATCTGTTCTATTTTTATATTGTTTTCAAATAGTCGACATGCAAAAATACTTGCAACATTACCCGAACCGATTATGACAATCCCCATTTTATTTATTTTCCCAATCTGTTGGTAATTGATACAAGCCAAATTCACTTAGTTTGGGTGCTACTCTTGACTGAAGAATTTTTAACCTAAGCTCGTCAGCTGTAACTTCTGGAAAAGTGACTAAGCGCTTATAACCAATAGTGGTTCCTCTAGCTAATTCTTTCCACTCCGTCCCTGTATTGTATTCTAAAGTCCAGCTTTCCACTGCTTGTCCATCTGTTATAAATTCTTGAAGACTTAGTAGGTTAAAAGTTTTTTTCTTTGGTAGCGTAATTAAAGCAACTGCAGAAGTATCCTTGTCGTCTACGGTGAAGTAACTATCAAAATTGCCATCAATTAGGCCGGAAGGATTAATTCCTTGAGAGCTGAAAACCGTTGCTCCTGCGGCTAAGTTCTTTTTGAAAGTGGCATCCATCAAAGATTTGAAGCCTTTTAAACTTTTTACATCAGCTTCACTCACAAGGCCCTCTTTATTTGGAGGAACGTTTAACAATAATACACCGTTTCTACCCACGGAATGGATGTAGATATCCATTAGTTTTCCCGGTGATTTCACTTTTTCATCTTCTGACAAATGATAAAACCAGCCTGGACGAATAGAAACATCTGTTTCCGCAGGATACCAAACAAGGCCTTTTGCTTTTAGGATTTTTTCACGGCTTCCAAGATCGTTACTAGTCATGTCGCCTTGAGGTTTAAATGCCGCATCATGCTGAGAATTGTCTTGAACCAATTTTGGGTCAAGATTGTTGATGGGAACGACACTCCATTCCGTTTCACGGCCATAACCAGTTTCTGTACCTACCCATCTTACGTCTGGCCCCATTCCAAAAATAACAGCTTGGGGTTGAAGTTTGCGTATAACTTTAAACCAACTGTCAAAATCGTAAATCTGTTTTTTCCCATTGGGTCCTTCTCCATTAGCACCATCAAACCAGACCTCATCTACTTGTCCATAATTGGTCAATAATTCGGTTAATTGATTGACAAAATATTCATTGTAAGGTGCTCCTGTTCCATAAAGTTGGCTATTTCTGTCCCAAGGCGAAAGGTATATGCCAAATCCAACACCTAACTGATGACAAGCGTCAGCGACTTCTTTGACAACATCACCTTTGCCATTTTTCCAAGGGCTATTCTTGACCGAGTGCTCCGTATATTTACTTGGCCATAAGCAAAAGCCATCGTGGTGTTTCGCTGTCAATATTACTTGCTTGAATCCTGCATTTTTGACGGATTCCACCCATTGTTTAGCATTGAGTTTTGTTGGGTTAAATAGCTGAGGACTTTCTTTTCCGTCACCCCATTCTTTATCCGTAAATGTGTTAATTCCAAAATGAAAAAAAGCATTCAATTCCAACTGTTGCCATTTGAGTTGGCGTTCTGAAGGAACTACGTTTGCCGCTTTTTGTATAATTGTCTGATAAGAATCCGAAGCTTCAATAATGACCTTGTTGTCTTTTGCCGTTTGAGCAACAACGTGGTTTGCCAATAGCAATGTGTATAATCCGCCAAAGAGTATTCCCTTTCCCTTCATTAATTCAATTTGATAGAATGTTTTAGAAAATAAATTATCAAAGAATTTAAAGATAGGGTATTTGGATTGTATGGCTGAAAATGAGCATTTTATTAACAAAAAAATAGAAAGCTGTATGTAGCTTTCTATTTTTAAACAATTCTTTTTAGTACTTATTTTTTTAAATATGCCTTTATTTTTTCTGCAAATGGCTCGCTGAGAGGCACAAGAGGTAATCTCAGATAATTTTTGATCAATCCTTGTTGAGTCAAGAAAGATTTAACTCCTGCAGGATTGTTTTCTGCGAACATCAATAGATAAGCATCAAATAGTTGAAGGTTGATCTTAGCCGCATCTTTAGCATTGTTGTCCAATGCATATTGTATCATTTGCGAAAATTCTTTCGGAAAAGCATTTGCCGCTACGCTGATTACGCCGTCCATTCCTGCTGCTACCTGCGGCATTGCAAGGTCGTCGTCACCACTGACAACAAGAAAATCATCAGGGCGCTCAATCAACAGTCTGATACTTTGTGCAAAATTATTGCTAGCCTCTTTGATGCCAACTATGTTTGGATGCTTTGCTAAACGTAAAGTTGTTTCTGGTTCTATATTTTTACCTGTACGACCTGGGACGTTATAAAGTAATATTGGTTTAGGTGCTACATCAGCCAACGCTTTGTAATGTTGGTAAAAACCTTCTTGAGATGGCTTGTTGTAGTATGGCGCTGTACTCAATATAGCTGTTGCTTTGTCAAGTGGAAGGGTTTTTAATTCTTCTATAACATTGAGTGTATTGTTTCCACCAACACCCACGACAACAGGTATTCTATTATTTACCTTATCTATAGTGTAGTTAATGATCTTTATCTTCTCTTCCTTGGATAGTGTTGGCGTTTCTCCTGTTGTGCCGAGCGTAACTATATAGTTGACTCCTGAGTTAACCAAATGGTCGATCAATGTTCCAAGGGAATCAAAGTCGACAGAAAGATCCTCATTAAAAGGTGTGACAATAGCAACACCTGTGCCTTTCAAGGCTTGACGAATGTTCATTAATTGGTGATTGTATAATTTATATGGTAGTTGTTATCCTTCGTTCCATTGCCCCATTTTCTCAAATTTTTCGATTCTTTGGGTAATGCGTTTTTCCGGTGATATTTTTTGAAGTTCCTTAATTGTACTTAGAAGCACTTTTTTCAAATTTTCAGCGGATTGATCATAATCCCAATGTGCACCTCCAGTTGGTTCCGGCACAACACCATCCACCAATTTGAATTTTGTCATATAGTCGGAAGTCAATTTCAATTCTTCAGCAGCCTTCTCTTTCATATTCCAACTACGCCAAAGAATCGAGCTACAGTTTTCTGGAGATATGACGGTATACCAAGAGTTTTCCAACATCAATACACGATCGCCCACACCAATACCTAATGCACCACCACTGGCTCCTTCTCCAATAATCACACATATTACAGGAACTTTTAAGCGCATCATCTCATATATGTTACGAGCGATAGCTTCTCCCTGGCCTCTCTCTTCTGCTTCCATGCCGGGATAGGCGCCTGGAGTGTCAATAAGTGTAACTATTGGTTTGTTGAATTTTTCTGCTAGGCGCATCAAACGAAGTGCTTTGCGATACCCTTCTGGATTAGCCATACCAAAATTACGTAGTTGACGATTTTTGGTATTGATGCCTTTCTGTTGTCCTATAAACATAACAGTTTGGCCGTCCAATTGACCAAAACCACCGATCATGGCTTTATCATCCTTTACATTTCTATCCCCAAAAAGTTCCAAGAAGTTGGTCGACATTTTGTTGATATATTTCAACGTGTATGGTCTGTCTGGATGTCGACTAAGTTGAACTCTTTGCCATGGAGTCAAGTGCTCAGTGATATCTTTTCGTTTTTCTACAATAGCATTTTCCAACTGTGCAATAGTGGAAGTATAGTCAATTTTGGTGTTTTTTGAAGCCAGCTTTTTAGTTTGATCAATTTGCTCATACAAACTTCTTATTGGCTCTTCAAAGTCCAAAAACTGTCTATTAGGATATTGTGGCATATTCAAATTTCTTTTTAATAGAACGGCAAATTTACAATTTACAATTTTTTTAAAAAATATTTGTTTTGCACAAAATAAAAGCCTTACATTTGCACTCCTTTCAGGATTGATAAAGTCATAAGTTGCCTTGTATCAATTAGTTAATGGATCGGTAGTTCAGTTGGTTAGAATGCCGCCCTGTCACGGCGGAGGTCGCGGGTTCGAGTCCCGTCCGGTCCGCAGAAATAAACTTAATCCCTTG
>QFOI01000756.1 GCA_003241175.1 Pseudopedobacter saltans | reverse complement strand
ATTGACCGCGGAACAAACGCTATTGTACGAAAACAGTGATTGTGAAGATAGGGCCGCTTTATTTTTTTACCTAGTCAAAGAAATATACAAACTCCCAATGATCGTTGTCGTTTATCCGCAACATGTAACCGTAGCCGTAAAGTTTGACAAGTCTTTTGGTGATACTATTTCGTATGATGGTGAAACCTATACGGTGTGTGAGCCTACACCTCAAGCTAGGAATTTAGCTCTAGGAGAACTTTTACCAGAATTGAAAAAACTTAGTTTTGAAATTGCATACGCCTATAAGCCGTAATATTAAGCACCAAACAATTTAGCCACATAGAAAGCTGCCGCAGCAGCAACTGCTCCAATTACAGTAACGCGCAAAGCCCCCGTAAATAGAGGTTGCCCAGTAGCTTTACTTTTGAACCATCCGAAAGTAAAAAGACAGCATATTGCGACAATTGCTGATATTTTCAGTCCCTCCATAGGCGTATTGACAAAAAAATAGGGAAGGAGAGGTACAATGCCACCAGCGACATAACTCAAACCAATATTGGCAGCGCTTTTAGTTGCTCTTTTAGGATCAGGTTCAGATAATCCAAGTTCGTATTGCATCATAAACTCTACCCACTTGTCTTTGTCTTTGATGATTTCCTGCATGGCCATTTCTTGTACTTCGCTGCTCAGTCCAAATCCTGCAAAAATATCCCGTACTTCCTGTTTTTCTTTTTCGGGGATGGTTTCAACTTCGTAGTATTCATTTTTCTTTTCAGAGGCGTAATGTTCTAGTTCAGTTTTGCCTGCAAGATATCCTCCGAGTCCCATGGAGATTGCGCCTGCAACCAATTCTGCTAGGCCAGCCGTGGTTACAATATGTGTATCGCTAACGGCACTACTAACGCCCGCCGCCAGTGCAAATGGCACAGTCAAGCCATCGCTCATTCCAATAACAATATCAGAAATGAAGTTGCTGTTACTTGCAGTATGTGGTTCTTGATGAGTAGTCAATGAGTATGATCTTTTGAATAATGATTATCCCGCGACAGAGCGTTCTTTTTTCAGAAAACGGAATACGACTATACCGATTGATATTAGTGGAATCAACATAAGGTACAATATGCCAGCATTTAAACCTTTTCCGGGTTTTTCTCC
>QFOI01000125.1 GCA_003241175.1 Pseudopedobacter saltans | reverse complement strand
ATTTTGTCAAAGACAAAATGGTTTTCAAAGGAAAAATAAACGCCGATTTTTCCAATACAGATCCCAACAATCTTAATGGCACAGTCACGTTAAATCAGTTCCAGTTTAAAAATGACTCTACTTCTTTGAAGTTGGACAGCGTTTATTTCCTTGCTAAAAATGTAGACACCGCCTTTAGCCAAATGATATTTTTTGCAGATAGCATTATAAAACTGGATCTGCATGGTAGGTACAAGCTTACGGAAATGGCGACTGCCATCCAAAATTCCGTCATGAAGTACTACACGATTCCTGGTTACAAAATCACCAAAATAGATCCTCAGGAATTTGCCATCAACGGTTATATCGTTCCGAAAAAAATCCTATTGGATTACATGCCACAGTTGAAAGGCAGTGACTCGCTGATCATCAGAGGTTATTTGCGAAGCAAAGATTCTTCTTTCAATTTTGGTATGCGTTCCAAGTATATCAATTTTGCTCCACAACGTTTGAATGATTTCAATATGTGGGCAACCACAAATGACAACGAACTGCAATTCGGAACAGGGGCAAAGGAAATTTTGTCTAAGTCAATCCATTTATTCAATACAGGATTGATGGCCAAAGTCAGAAAAGACTCCATCAACGCAGCAATAGGGACTACCGATTCTGCAAGCAATCCTTGGTATTATCTTTCCACGACCTTGATCCAAGGGAAAGACAGTACTTATACGCTAAAAGTGAATCCAAAAGGATTGATGCTCAATTATGTAAAATGGGACGCAACGCCAGACAATGAAATTAAGTACAATGGGAAAACCGGAATCTTGGCGCACAATTTCGTTTTGAGTACAGAAGGCCAATCGTTGAAGTTGCAATCCGCAGGCGATACGGCCAATAGTCCTTTGGATATCGTTTTTGACAAATTCAAAATACAAACACTCACTAACGCAGCCAACCAAAACAGTATTCCAATTGAAGGAAATCTGAACGGAACGGCTCAGTTGCGCAACATTTTGACGCATCCGATTTTCATTTCGGATATACACGCCGACAGCCTTACTTACAGCAAACAATCCATTGGCAACTTGGCGTTGAAAGTATCGAATGCAAATGGCGAGGATACTTATACAGCCGATATAGCCTTGACTGGCAATGACAATGATGTTCATCTTACCGGAAATTATTATGAAAATAATCAAGGCTTGGACTTGAAACTATTGATGAACAAACTCAATCTTGCCATTGTTAAACCGTTTTCTGTAGGTTATTTGGATTCTATTGGCGGATACATCAGTTCTGAATTGGCAATCAAAGGCAGCATAGACACACCTATTTTGAATGGTAATCTCAAGTTCAATAATGCGTATTTTGTTCCGACAATGACCGGAGCCAAATTGACTTTGTCCAATGAAAATATCGGTATTGA
This sequence comes from Pseudopedobacter saltans, assembly GCA_003241175.1. Taxonomy (GTDB): domain Bacteria; phylum Bacteroidota; class Bacteroidia; order Chitinophagales; family Chitinophagaceae; genus Rhizosphaericola. Next base: position 7,365 of record QFOI01000125.1, on the reverse strand, counting down.
CAATCAGGGTTTACATTTTGATAATTTAACGGTCAAGGATCCTCGTAACAATACATTTAAAGTCAACGGCGACTTGTTGACCAAAAATTTCATGCAATATGGATTTAACTTGAAATTCAATGCGGACAATTTCATGCTGATCAATGTTCCACAAGGAGATGGAAGATTTTTCTATGGAAAATTGACCTTCAATACCGACCTAACTTTAAAAGGAGACATGGAATCTCCAGAAGTCGGCGGTAATGTAAAAGTCAATAGGGAAACAGATTTTTCCCTTGTCATGCCATCTGATAATCCTGAAGTACAGGAACGTCAAGGGGTTGTCGCTTTTGTTACCGCAGCGCAACGCAAAAAATATCTAGAATCTCGTCCTAAACTTTTGACGGATTCCTTGACGAACCAATCACAGCTAAAGGGGATGTCTGTAAACCTCAATATAGCAACGGACTCTGCTGCCAAATTTGCCTTGATAATGGACGAGCGTACTGGTGACGCATTGGCCGTTAGCGGTGTCGCAGATCTTGCTTTCGGTATTGACAAAAACGGCAAGATGAACCTTACAGGAAGCTATAACCTTACAAAAGGAACATACGTTCTTACTTTGGAAGTTATCAAAAAAACATTTGAGATACAAAGAGGAAGTACGATTACTTGGCTCGGAGATCCACTGAGTGCTAACGCAGATATTACGGCACTTTACAAAGTAAAAACATCCCCTGCCGACTTGATGTCCGATCAGATCAAAGATGAGACTTCTTTGTTGCCATTCAAACAGACATCTATTTTCACTGTTAGCTTAATGATGAAAGGTAAATTAATGCAGCCAGCTATCAGTTTTGATATCACATTACCGCAAGAGTCTCTCAATATGTATGGCTCCAATTCGACGGCATTAGACACCAAACTTCAGGAAGTGAGAGCTGATCAGTCTGAAACGAACAAGCAGGTTTTTGCTTTGCTGTTGCTTGGACGTTTCGTAGGAGAAAATCCATTGCAAAGTAATGGCGCCTCCACTACAGCTGGCGATATGGCATTACAGACAGCATCTGGTTTGCTTACAAGTCAATTAAACAAATTGGCTGGCAACCTGATACAGGGAGTCGATCTTAACTTTGACTTGAACAATAGTACCACCTATTCTAACAATTCTACTCAACAAAGAACAGATCTTACGGTTGGGGTTTCCAAACGATTATTCGACGATCGTATACAAGTCAATGTGGGCAGCAATTTTGCATTGCAGGGAACAAATCAAAACCAGCAAGCTACCAATATAGCCGGAGACGTTTCGGTTGATTATCGTTTGAGCAAAGATGGACGATATATATTGAGAGCCTATCGCAAAAACCAATATGAAGGTGTTATTGAGGGACAAGTTGTTCGCACGGGTGTTGGCTTTGTCTTTACATTTGACTATAACCAGTTTAAAGATGCATTTAGGGCAGCGAAGGAAAACCGGACATTAAATAAAGAGCAGAAAAAAGAAAGAAAAAAAGAGGCTGCTACTGAAAAAGAAGCCCAGAAAAAAGAAAAACAAGAAGGAAAAGAAATCGAACAAAACAACAATTGATGCAGGGAATTTGGAAAATATTCATTTTGGGATGCATAACCATCCTGGTAGTTAGTTGCTCTTCCACCAAAAGTTTGGAAAAAGGGCAAAAACTGTACATGGGCGCGACCATCAACCTGCGTAACATGACGGATAGTAGCATTGTCAAAAATATTGATCTCCAAGAGGAATTGGATGCCTTATTACGCCCGACACCCAATGGAAGTCTATTAGGAATGCCCATCAAACTGTGGATTTACAATTGGGGAGGCCCTACCTCCAAAAAAGGTTTTTTCCGAAATATTTTTCATAAAATTGGTTCTCCACCTGTTGTCACCACCTACGGTGCACTTCAAAAAAATAGAGAAATACTACAAAACAGGTTAGAGAACAAAGGATATTTTTGGGATACGGTTACAGTTGACACAACTGTCAAAAGATTGAGACTGACAGCTACTTACAATGCCTATCTTGACTCTCAATATACCATCAGAAAAACTACTTATGAATTCGATTCCATAACGCCAATCGGAAAAACCCTGCGTAGGATAACACGCAACTGGCCAGAAAGAAAAGTAGGCAAACCTTACAGTCTGGATGATATCTTAGGAGACCGCACAAGGATGGATGCTTGGTTGAAACGTAGAGGTTTTTATTATTTTGATCCTAACTATATTATTACTTTGGCTGACACCACAGTTGGACATCATCAAGTCGATGAAGTAGTGAAATTAAAAAACAGTACACCGAAGGATGCGAAAAAACAGTTTAGAATCAACGATATCGTCGTTTTTTTTTTTTACAATGTCGGCACGGACACTACTTTAAAATACTTGTATCGCTCTCCAAAAGACAGCGGCTACCTTATTGTCGATTCTGCCAAGATAGTAAAGCCTGTCGTTTTTGCTCGATTATTGGGTTTTAAAAAAGGAGAACTGTACAATATCAATACGCATAGCATGGCGATGAACAGGCTAAGTTCATTAGGAATGTACAAGTTTGTCAAATTAAGATTTGAAGAGACTGATACAGTAGGCAAACCTGGATATTGGCTCAATGCCTATTATTATTTGACTCCAGCTACCAAAAAATCCATACGTTTCGAAACGTCTGGTTACACAAAATCCAATTCTTCCAATGGAGGAGAGATGTCTATTAACTGGTCTAACAGAAATCTTTTTAGAGGTGCCGAAGTATTTAACGTAAAACTTTATGGTGCTTTGGAAAGACAGGTAATTTCCAATGCTCCCAATATCAATACACGCCGTATTGGTATCCAGACGTCACTGACTATGCCCAGAATTATCGCCCCTGTCTTTTTCAAAACCAACCCTGATTTCTTGGCACAAACGAAAGTGCAGATGAGTTATGAGTTCTACACGAGATCAAGTCAATATACATTGAACTCGTTCAATACTTCTTATGGATATATCTGGCGCCAGTCAGAAACAAAAGATCACCAGTTAAATGTGCTCTCTTTTACCTATGTACGACCAACACATGTAACAGATGCATTTCAGCTTGCACTTGATACCAATGTTGTATTGAGAAGAAGTATCGAAAAACAGTTTATCATCGGTTCTAATTATACGTACACCTATTCTACACTCAATGCAGCCAATAGCAAAAGAAGGAAAAACAATTATCTGTTGACAGCAAACCTTGACTTGTCTGGTAACCTGCTAGGCATTATTACTGGTGCCAACGTTAACAAAGGCAATGAGAAAAATCTTTTTGGAACGCCTTTCTCTCAATACATCAGGGGTGAGGTCAATTTTGCCCATTATCTCAAAGTAGGAAGAGATGCGACATTGGCGAGTCGAGTCATTACAGGATTGGGCTACAGTTGGGGCAATAGCACGACCATGCCATTTGCCAAAAGTTTCTTTGTGGGTGGACCTAATGATTTACGGGCATTTAGTATTCGTTCACTTGGTCCAGGCTCCTACTATGCTGGCAATCCTCGTACGGCAGCTTATTTCCTTGGAGATCAGCCAGGTGATATGAAACTGGAACTCAACACGGAAATAAGAAAACCTTTGTTTTCCATTGTGCAGGGCGCTCTTTTTGTTGATGCCGGCAACACATGGTTGATTCGTAATGACCCTACAAGACCAGGTGGTACTTTTTCAAACCAGTTTTTGAAACAAGTTGCCATCGGTGGTGGTGCCGGTTTGCGCTTTGATGCGAATGTATTGGTTTTGCGTGTGGATGTCGGTGTTCCTTTTAGAGGTCCAGATCCTGGCTACGAAGGCTTTCAATGGCATTTCAAAAAAATGGATTGGAGTTGGATACAGAGCAACTGGATTTGGAATATTGCAATTGGTATGCCTTTCTAACCAATTTTTCCCTGAAAAAATGATTTACATTTTTTCCAAACGTAGGAACGCTAATTTTCGTATTGGTTATTGTTAACGTATTTGATTCTACCACAAAACAAAACAATATGAGAAAAATCGGACTACTAATCTTAAGTGCCGTATTGCTAATACAAGCATGCAAAAAAGACAATGGCGGAGAAGAAGGATATGATTTCACCACTGTCTACAAAAATACGCTTAATGTGCAGGTCGAAATTCTAAATGGCGGTCAATACAAAACGCAAGCTGGAAAAGACACAACTGTATTTTCGGAACATGGAATAATAGTTAAGGCAGGAGAAACTTACGAGTCTAGTTATTTCGTCTGTACAAATTGCTCTACAGTTTACAATACATCAGTTGCGGAACTTCCCCTTTTTACCAAGATGATTATCGGTGATAAAGTAAAGATTGATACTAATTGTATATATGCAGAGAGGTTTACGCCTATGTATGTATGTGGAAATGATCCTGTCAACTTCTTTGTGGATTCTCAATGGATTATTACAAAAAACAATGATGGCAATATCATTAGAAGAGAATATGTTATTGATGAGGCAGACTTGGCGGAAGCCAAATAATCTCAATCTAATATCAATTTTCAGATTGCTTCACTTCGTTCGCAATGATGTTTTTTTGACTCATCCCAACCCTTCTCCTTTAAAGGAGAAGGGCCGTCGATTTTTTATTTGCCCTTGATCTTATCTGGATTTTGAGCGATGAAATCTTCCCAACCGCCTTTTCCTTTTTTGAGGGAAGCAAGAGGTGAATTGAGTTCATAAAAATGGCACATAGCAACAGCCAAGGCATCGGAAGCGTCAAGATATTTGGGGTTTTCCTCTTCTAGTTTGAGTACGTCTTTTAGCATTTTCCAAACTTGTTCTTTAGAGGCACCACCATTGCCGGTAATGGCTTGTTTTACTTTTTTAGGAGAATATTCGGTTACTTCCAGAGACGCTTGCATGGCAGCCGCAATAGCAACGCCTTGTGCACGTCCAAGTTTCAACATACTCTGTACATTTTTCCCGAAAAAGGGTGCTTCAATAGCAAAAGAGGTCGGCTGAAACGCCTTGATAAGACTGGCAACGCGCGTATGTATTTTGGCAAGGCGCAGATAAACATCACTATAACTGGACAACCTTAGAACCCCCATCTCCAATAATTTTGCTTTTTGCCCTTTCACCGCAATAAGGGCATAGCCCATCACCACCGAACCGGGATCAATCGCCATTATAATCTGCTCCTTTTGCTGCATATAGCTGTAAAAGTAGACTAGAATAGTATGGCAAAAAAATTGTATTTGTAAATAACGTAGGTTTGCTTTTTTCAGATTTTGAGTACATCATCCAAATATAAAGTCCTCGTCAACTATGTCATCGGGCCGATATTGTTTATCGTCCTGAGTTTTTTCATATATAGAAACCTAACCCAAAAGGAAGACCTAGCGAGTTCTTGGACACATCTTCAAACCGTATTCCAAAAACATGCATGGTTATTGGCGATACTAGTTGTATTGATGTTACTCAACTGGACACTGGAAGCTGTCAAATGGCGATATCTTGTACAATCCGTTGAACGTATTTCCTTGTTCAAGGGCCTTCGTGCTGTGATGTCTGGGCTTTCTTTTTCTCTATTTATCCCAAATGGTTTAGGTGAATATCTTGGTCGAATGCTTTACCTTAATGATGGCAAAAGACTCCGATCCATCTCTGTCAGTATTGTTGGTAGTATCAGTCAGGTCATCGTAACATTTATCATGGGATTGATTGGTACTATCATCCTCTTACATCAAGGAATTGGTAATGGAGCATTGCCCATCAATCCAGTTTCTCGGTGGTGGTTGCAAGGTCTTTTTTACTTCGTAATCGGCAGCACTGTTCTGTTGATATTGATGTATTTCAAGATCTCCTGGTTTGCCAAATGGCTTCAGAAAATTCCGTGGATCTATCGCAACCGGATCTTTATCGTCAGTTTGGAATCATACGACACCAAGCTTTTAGCAAAAGTTTTGCTTTTTGCTTTTTTGCGCTATTTGGTATTTATTTTACAGTATCTACTGGTTTTTTACATGCTGGATATCAAGATACCAGTATTGGAATGTAGTGCAGCTACGGCTGCCATGTTTTTGATTATGGCAGTCGTGCCAACGATACCTGTAGCGGAGGTAAGCGTGAGAGGACAAATAAGCCTACAACTGTTTGGACTTTTTAGCAATAATCATTTAGGCATAATTAGTGCAGCTATATTGATATGGATGGTCAATATAATAATTCCGTCCATATTGGGGACTTTGTTTATTTTAGGTGTAAAATTATTTAAAAACAAATGATGCGGAAATCTCTACTAACATTTGCTATAGCTGTGTTCACCTTATTTCAGGTATCCGCGCAAACGGATCTCAAGATCTGCGGCGTCACCAACAATTCCTTTGTCAACGGAGAATCCATTACATTCAACATATTCTACTCTGTCATGGGACTTTATGTCAATGCAGGTACAGCCAATTTCAAAACAACAGAAGAAACGCTTAATGGTGCTAATGTCTATCATACTGTTGGTACTGGTTGGACCAATTCCAAATACGACTGGATATTCAAAGTGCGTGACCGTTACGAAAGCTACTATGACCGTTCCACCATGCTTCCCATAAAATTTATCCGAAATGTCAATGAAGGTAAATACCAAAGAAGCCAGACTGCCGTATTTGACCATACAAATGGAAATGTGTTAACCCAAGCCAATAAAAACATCACCGTTCCAAAATGCTCTTTTGACATTATCAGTGCCTTGTTCAATATTCGAAGTGTTGATTTTGATAAATTAGCCGTCAATTCCAAAGTTGTCTTTGACATGTATTTGGATGATGAGGTTTACCACATGTATCTCAAATATCTTGGAAAAGAAACCGTGGAAACCAAACTCGGAACGTTCAAAGCTATCAAGGTAAAACCTTTGCTCATCAAAGGCAACGCATTTAAAGGTGGCGAAAAAATGACTGCTTGGATCAGCGACGATCCTAACCATATCCCCGTGCGTATTGAAAGTGATCTTTCCGTCGGTAGCATCAAAGTGGACTTGATGCAATACAGCAATCTGAAAACGACATTGAGCTCAAGATTGAAGTAAGCTCGTTATATCTTTAAACACTTTTCCTTTTTCATACAAGATTACTAATATCAATCAATGTTAAAAATAGAATACTTAATTGAGGTTGAATCTTTTTTAGGAGACACAAGCTTATTGGAAAAAATCAATCGCTTTAGGAAATTCTTAAATAGTCAACCAGAATTCTCCTTGAGGTCAGCAAAAATAAAATATAAACCTCTTGATTATACCGTTCACTATAATTTGGACATAATAAAAGAAACTCATGAAGTTACAACATTTCAACTAATACTATATACCAAGCAAAAGGATGAAAATTATATTCAAAACTTAAATGCATTAAGCGAAAAC
>QFOI01000755.1 GCA_003241175.1 Pseudopedobacter saltans | reverse complement strand
AGGCAATAAGGATGGCGATAATCTCGCTGTCTGAAAGGGCTGATTTTCTGTTTCTTGAACCTTTGGTTGCACAACCAATACGGTGTTTTGCTATCTCTACATCAAAATCTTTGCAAAAATCGTCTACAACACAGAAAATATCTATAATTTTATCTCTCAACATGGGGCTTGATTTAATATTGTAATAAATTGATTGTCAACCATTTATATACAAAAATCAAGCCCTTTTATGCTTTTACAAATATTTTTTTAATACTTATTCTTATCCCGAACTCACGTTAACTTAAGCTTGGTTACGTTTAACAAATGTGTTTTGAACGAAGTGAAGTTTAAAGATTGCAAAATGTTAGGCGTAAAAATTGACAAGGCGGAGAAATTTGGATTTTCTATCAGTTTTGATAACTGTAATCTTTCAAGTGCTATTTTTTCCAATAGAATAATGCCCAAGACTATTTTCCGAAAATGTAATCTAAAAAATGTTGATTTTTCTGGTGCCGATTTATCAGGATCATTATTGGATGATTGCGATCTTGAAGATGCTTTTTTTGATGGGACAAATCTTCAGAATGTGAATTTTGTAACCTCTTACGGTTATTCTTTTAATCCTCAAAACAATAAAATAAGAGGTGCAAAATTTGGCGTAGATGGCTTGCCTGGTTTGCTTGGCCAATATGGGATTGAAGTTAAATTTTAAAAGAACTCGCTATCTTCTTTTGGGTGAGGAATGGGTGCTGTTTTGCTTTCTGGATCTGCAGCAAACATGTCCTTTACATGGACCCATTTACCATCTTTCCATTTAAAACCTTCATACAAGCCACTTGGTATAAGGGTTGTCTTTTGCCAAGGTTTATTATTATCACTCACCAAATGATCAAAAACAATAGCATCAATTTCACTATCATAGTTCATTCGGGCTTTCGCATCTTTTTTGTATTCCAATAAAAAACGATCAACAGGAGGTTCAATTTTTATAGTATCATAAGTATATTGGAAAATAGGTGCACCAAATTCTGGTTCTCCTTGATTATTGAACGTCAATACATCGATCCATTTTTTTGTGGTAAGAAAATCATTGTCATCCAAACCCAACAAGGTATAGTAATCTTTACCTTTGTAGCTGTTTTTCAATATCTTGTAA
>QFOI01000754.1 GCA_003241175.1 Pseudopedobacter saltans | reverse complement strand
GAGAGTTCCTGTAGCTGTAGCATAATTTTTTCAAAGCCTTTCTTCTCCAGTTTATGATTATAAAGCAGATAACAGGAAATATAATCTTTAGTCTGCAAATGAAACCTCATCCTGTATGTTGAAAAACCTCTCAGCATTTCTAATCCTTCTTGTTTTGGTGCTGTTGCTAATCCCTCAACACTTACCAGGACAAATTTTTGGTTTTTTAATTCTTTTATTTGATTAAAATTTGTAGTAACTATTTGTAAATCTGTGTTATCCATTACTTAAAGATACGAAAATTTTCGTACTTACTAAAATTAAAATTTTAATAAGATGTTGATTTTGTGTTAGTTAATTCTGATTGTGATTTTTCAATTTCAACTCTAATTTTATCAGAAATTTCTAAAGCCAAAGGATGAGGTTTAGTAATTACCTCATTGTTGACTAATTCTCTAATATCTTTTCTTCAACGGCTCTTGTCATTTGGGTTTTTAAATTTTCCTTCTAAATCTGCCTGTTCAATCAGTCTGTACATTCCTGCAACTCCTCCGTAACTTTCAATCGCATTATTCAATTTTAACCATTGAGATTGTATTTTTGGGTTTATACTTTGTAATTCAAAATAATCTTTTGGCACTCTTAGCTTTTCAATTCTGTCATAAATGTTTTGAAAGCCATAGAGAAGTTTTAAGAAAGTATTAGAATCATATAGGTCACTTATTTTCATCTCTTTAATACCAAAAAAGTCGCTTACATTTCTCATTAGCCTGAGTTCTAATCGTAAAGCATTTGGAATTCTTATTCCTTTTTTATCCAACAACTGTAAACTTTTGTTGTATATGAAAAATTCAATATTTACAAGAGCCTTGATCAAGGCGGCGTTGTCGTTTTCACCGGGCTGGACATAGCCGCCAAACCGCCCGCGGGGATCGATGTCATCCCGTCGGAGAGGGAGCCAGGCGGCAGAATATCGATTCCGTTCGTTTTACAAACGCTGGCGGCACGGGGCGTGACGCGCCTGATGGTGGAAGGCGGGCAGGCGGTTCTGACATCCTTTCTGCAGTCCGGCCTGTGGGATGAATTTTATCTCTACCGTTCAACCGATGTGATCGGGGAGGCGGGGCTGGACGCGGCGGCCGATCCGTCGCTGATGCCGCG
>QFOI01000753.1 GCA_003241175.1 Pseudopedobacter saltans | reverse complement strand
TTCATTTAGAACTTTGATAACCTCTCCCATTGTCATTACATCAGTTGTTGGATTAAGTTCATTTTGGATAACTTCTTTAATTTCTTCTTTTTCCAATTCACGGAATTTTTCCAACCAAGCTGAATGGTCGTTTTCTTTGAGAAGCGCTGTCAGCATCGGAAGTGTCTTTTTACAATTTCCCCAAACCGGAACGGTGGTCTTCACATTTTTATCAATTTCGGCTGGGTCAATATCAAGATGAATAATTTTTGCTTGCTTAGCATATTTATCCAAACGACCTGTAACTCTATCATCGAAACGCATTCCGACTGCAATGAGAACATCGCATTCGTTGGTCATTACATTGGGTGCGTAATTTCCGTGCATTCCTAACATTCCGACGTGCAATTTGTGATTCGTTGGAAGTGCGCTTAGTCCCATTACTGTAGCTCCAGCAGGAAGATTGACTTTCTCAATAAAAGCTTTGAACTCTTCCTCGGCTTTTCCTAAAATCACCCCTTGTCCAAAAAGAACAAATGGTTTTTTAGCCTGATTAATGAGTTCTGCCGCTTGCTCGATGTATTCATTTCTGATTTCCGGTTCGGGACGGTAACTGCTGATATGATTGCATTTTTTATAACCTAAATATTCGAATAATTGTAATTGAGCATTTTTTGTAATATCAATCAAAACAGGACCTGGACGACCTGTACTTGCAATATGAAAAGCTTTGGCAATAGCTTCGGGGATTTCTGTTGCATCGGTAACCTGATAATTCCATTTTGTAACCGGTGTTGTAATATTGATAACATCGGTTTCCTGAAAAGCATCGGTTCCCAAAAGCGAGGCGAAAACCTGACCTGTAATACAGACAATCGGATTGCTATCTATCATTGCATCTGCCAAACCTGTCACCAAATTGGTTGCACCGGGACCACTGGTTGCAAATACAACTCCAGTTTTTCCAGAGGTTCTCGCAAATCCCTGCGCTGCGTGAATGGCACCTTGCTCGTGACGAACCAAAATATGTTTCAGTTTTTCGGAATAGTCGTACAAAGCATCATAAATCGGCATAATTGCGCCACCGGGATAACCGAAAATCGTTTCCACATTTTCCTGTAACAGAGCTTCTAAAACAGCTTTTGAACCTGAGATTTCTACC
>QFOI01000752.1 GCA_003241175.1 Pseudopedobacter saltans | reverse complement strand
AAAAACACCATTCCGCCCCAAGGCGTAATCTCTTTATTGGTAAAGGATAGATCGAATTTCATCGCTTATTTTTTTCTACTGCTACGCAGTTGGATATTATAATACTAAAATACTCTTTTTTTTCTATTGCGGAATTTGGGTTCAAATTAGTTACATACATTTTCATAAAAAAGCCTTCCAGAACTTGTATCTGAAAGGCTTTGGCAATATTAATTTGAATTAAATTTTATTTTGCCCAAGTGATTCTAGTCGTTTTCACATCTTGAGAATTGGTTCCGATCATCACATCAAAATCTCCTGCTTCCCAATCGAATTTCAACTGACTGTTGTAGAACTTTAAATCTTCCGGAGAGATTTTGAAAGTAACTTTTTTACTTTCTCCAGCTTTTAGATAAACTTTTTGGAAACCTTTCAATTCTTTAACCGGTCTTGTAATGCTTCCAACCAAATCTCTAATATAAAGCTGAACCACTTCTGCTCCATCATATTTTCCATTATTTGTAAGCGTTACTGTCGCTTCAATGGATGTATCGCCAGCAGGTTTTGCATTGCTCACAGAAAGGTCAGAATAATTGAATTGAGAATAACTCAATCCATATCCAAACGGATAAAGCGGCGTGTTACACTCATCCAAATAATTAGAACGGAATTTCTCAAACGTACATTTCTCTGTATGATCTGCACTCAATGGTCGACCAGTATTTTTTGCGTTATAATAAATTGGAACCTGGCCTACGCTTCTTGGGAAAGTCATTGGTAATTTTGCAGAAGGATTTACTTTTCCGTAAAGAACGTCGGAAATAGCATATCCGGCCATACTTCCTGGGAACCAAACATTCAGGATTCCGTCTGCTAATTCAGATTCTTCCGTTAAAACTAAAGGACGACCAGCGAAAAGAACGATCACAATTGGTTTTCCGGTTTTCTTAAGTTCTCTCAATAATTCTTTTTGAGTTTCCGGAATACCGATATCTGTTCTTGAGCTAGATTCTCCGCTCATCTCTGCACTTTCACCGATGGCTAAAAGAATGACATCTGCTTTACTTGCGATTTCAACGGCTTCTTTTCTGATTTGTTCTCCGGGACGGCTATCTCTACCCGTTGTTTTCCCGAACATGGCCGCTTTTTGTTCCATTGCTTCAG
>QFOI01000124.1 GCA_003241175.1 Pseudopedobacter saltans | reverse complement strand
GTATATACAATTGTCGAATGCTATCGTCAAAGCTATTGAGGACGGTTTTCTTGCCGTAAACGACAGTTTGCCTTCTTTAAATCAATTGAGCAACGAACTAGAATTAGCAAAAGATACTGTTGAAAAAGCCTATGGTATTTTGAAAAAAAAGAAAATTATAGGTTCGGTTAGTGGAAAAGGTTATTTTGTATTGGATAGCGTACAACAGGATTTAAAAATATTACTACTTTTCAACAAATTGAGCGCACACAAAAAGATCATTTACGATTCATTTGTAGAAACTTTAGGAGATAAAGCTGCTATTTCTTTTTATGTATATAACAATGATTTTCATTTATTTAGGAAAATATTACTGCAAAAAATAAAGGACGGAGGCTATTCCCATTATGTAATTATTCCTCATTTTTATAATCAAGAAGATAAAGCGATCGAACTTATCAATACTCTTCCCAAGGAAAAGCTCGTATTGATGGACAAAAACATACCTGAAATAGTTAATCCTTTCGCATCCGTCTACGAAGATTTCGAAAATGATATCTATTTTGCTTTACAGAAAATCAACAAAAAAATCGATAAATATTCGACGATCAATATCATTTTTCCGGAAGAAAGTCAACATCACCAAGACATTTTGAATGGTGTTAAGAAATATTGTTTGCAAGAAAATATTCCATTACAGATTCTACCGTCTATCGAAAAAAAACATATTCAAACCAATAGTTTGTTCATTACCTTAATGGAAGATGATCTTGTTAAATTAGTAGAAAAAACGATTGATTCACAGCTTAAAGTCGGTAAGGACATTGGAATTATTTCCTACAATGAAGTCGCCATCAAAAAAATCATATTGAACGGCATCACTACTTTTTCTACCAATTTTGAAATGATGGGAAAAGATGCAGCGAATGCTATTTTGAATCATAGTAGTGTTAAAAAAGCTATACCGTTCAAAGTAAATGTAAGAGATTCAATATAATCGGTATTTGAAGTCTCTTAACAAGCTAGCCTTAAAAGTTTCTCTATTTTTATTCCGTTGACGGCACGTACCTGCATGAGTTACTATTTTTAAAAAATAATTTCAATTTTCATTGTGAAGAAAAAAGTCAGATTATTCCTATTGTTAGTATTGTCATATTCGGTTGTTGTTGCACAGGAAAAAATAAGAGATTTGCAATGTAATCATTTGACTAATCCAATAGGTTTGGATGATCAACATCCTGTTTTTACATGGAAAAGTTTCAATACCAAATTTCAGTCAGCATTCCAGATTGAATTTAGTTCAGATTCTATTTTTTCGAAAAAAGAAAAAATCATTTACACAACTAGCAGAGTAAAAAATAGTCAAAACATTTATACCTATAATGGACCATCATTGAAGCCTTTTGAGAAATATTATTGGAGAGTAAAACTCTGGGACGAAAAAAACAAAATGTCGATTAGTAAAATTTCAAGTTGGGAAATGGGATTAATCGATCCATCTAATTGGAAAGGATCTTGGATTACAGATTCGCATGATATCAACGAAAAAAGAGCGGCAGACTTCAGAAAAACAATACAGTTGCATTCCAATATAAAATCTGCAAGAGCTTACATTTCTGCTGGTGGCCTATTCGAACTATACGCAAACGGTCTTAAAGTTGGTAACCATCGACTTGATCCAATGTTCACTCGATATGATAGACGTATTGAATACATCACTTTTGACATTACCGATCTATTACATAAAGGAAATAATGTTTTAGCCGTAAGACTCGGCAACGGCTGGTACAATTTCCAGCCAACAGCTGTTTGGTTCTTTGACAAAGCGCCATGGCGAGCAAGACCAAAATTTTGTATGGATATTCATATTACTTACGAAGATGGAAGCACACAGACTATAGTAACGGACAACACGTGGAAAACCCATCTGAATGAAATCGTACGAAACAATATCTACACTGGAGAATATCATGACAACAGACTAATGGAAATCGGATGGCTAAAAAGTGAATTTAGAGATACCGCTTGGCGAAATGTTAGCTATGTACCAGCACCAACCAACAATATAGTGGCTATGGAAAATGTTCCCATACGAGACGTGGACACTATCTATCCCAAAAAAGTTTCCAAATTAAACGACTCAACTTATGTCTTCGATTTTGGACAGAATTTTTCTGGTGTATCAGAGCTCAATGTGAAAGGATTTAGAGGTGCTCATTTTAAGTTAGTACATGGAGAGCGTCTTTATCAAGATGGAAGCGTAGATATTTCCAATATTGATTATCATTACCGACCAAAAGCGGATTCTGATCCATTTGGGACGGACGATTACATCTTGTCTGGAAATGGAACAGAATGTTTCCGCCCATTATTCAACTATAAAGGTTTTCAATATGTGCAGGTCACCTGTCCTTCAACTATAAGTTTGGACAAGTCCAATCTGAAAGCTTATTTCATGCATAGTGACGTACCTCCTATTGGGTTTGTCAATAGTTCCAATCCATTGCTCAATAAAATTTGGAAAGCAACCAATCAATCCTATTTATCCAATTTATTTGGTTATCCAACCGATTGTCCTCAACGTGAAAAGAATGGATGGACAGGTGATGCTCATACTGCCGTGGAAACTGGACTATACAATTTTGATGCATATACTATTTATAAAAAATGGATGTATGACAATATAGATGTTCAGCAGCCTAATGGTATTTTACCTGCTATTATCCCAACGGATTGGTGGGGTATGGATTGGGCTAATGGATCCGATTGGACAAGTACTTTAGCCGTTATTCCCTGGAATCTTTTCCAATTTTATGGAGACACTTCCATTTTAAAACAATGTTATTTTCCTTTAAAAAAATATATTGACCATCTAAATTTCATAAGTCCAAATTTTTTAACTGATTGGGGGCTCGGAGATTGGATTCCCATAAAATCCGTTGCCACTAAGGAATTGGTAACATCCATCTATTATTATGTGGATTGTAATTTATTAGCAAAAGAAGCAAAGATCTTAGGAATGAAAGTCGATGCTATTTATTATCACGATTTGAGTGAAAAAATAAAAAATGCCATTAATAAAAAATATCTCAACTATGCATCTGGAATATATGCCAACGGATATCAAACAGAACTCAGCATGCCGCTTATGTGGGGAATAGTTCCATCGGAATTAAAAGCAAAAGTAGCAGCTAATTTGGCGTCCAAAGTCCAATCGGATAAAGGTTTGGATGTTGGTTTGTTGGGTTCAAAAGCAATACTAAATGCTTTAAGTGAAAACGGTTTTGCCGAAATAGCTTATCAATTGGCTTCCAGTGACACATTTCCATCTTGGGGATACTGGATAAAAAACGGAGCAACTACACTATACGAAAACTGGAAAATAACAGGCAAAGAAGATCTCTCCATGAACCATATCATGTTTGGAGAAATTGGTGCTTGGTTTTACAAAGGATTGGGAGGAATTTTGCCTGACAGTAGTTCTGCGGGTTTTAAACATTTTTTTCTAAAACCCAATATCATCAAGAACTTACAACATTTCGAAGCAAGATTCAACAGTCCTTACGGTTTGATTGTTTCCGAATGGGAACATGTTGGAAACAAAACACAATTATACGTCGAGGTACCATCTAACAGTTCAGCAACATTGTTTTTACCTAAAAAAGGTAAAGACGAGAAAATCGAACTCAGTAGTGGTAAATATCAATATGAATGGTAACGCACAAAATACTACAAACCAAGAGTTTGGATTAATTCACGTGCAGCTGCACCACCTGCACGATTAGCCCCAATAGTAGAAGCAGACGGCCCATAACCCACCAAATGTATTCTAGGTTCTTTGGACACTCTTGTCGCCAATCTTCCATCCATAACAATACCGCCGCCATCTTCGAAAGGTAGTATGTTATTCAAATGCTGCAAGGAGCTTCTAAAACCTGTATTCCACAAGATTACATCTGCCTTTTCTTCACGACCATCATCCCATTTGATTCCCGTTTCCGTTATTGAAGAAAACATTGGAAACCTTACCAATACGCCACGTTTTTGCATATCTTTTATAGTGTCATTCATTGGTAATCCAGTTACAGAAACAACCGAAAGAGGAGTCAATCCCTTTCGTACTCGTTCTTCTACTAAAGCAACGGCATTATGACCTGCCATATCATCGAAAGGACCGTTTCTGAATTCGGGAGGCCTTCGCGTTACCCATGTGGTTGTCGTAACCCTGGATACTTGATCCAACAATTGAATGGCCGATATCCCAGCGCCAACAATAATTACATGTTTCCCCTTAAAATAATCAGCATTTTTAAAATCCCTTGTATGTAATTGC
This sequence comes from Pseudopedobacter saltans, assembly GCA_003241175.1. GTDB lineage: Bacteria > Bacteroidota > Bacteroidia > Chitinophagales > Chitinophagaceae > Rhizosphaericola. The sequence goes on along the minus strand of QFOI01000124.1, from coordinate 4,490 downwards.
TCGCCCTTAAAAAGATTAATTCCGGGAATTTCAGGAATATAAGGATTTCCCCAAGTTCCTGTTGCATTGATAATTCCCATAGCAGAAAATGCGCTGTCCGAAGTATCAACATAAAATCTACTGTCGTGCAAATAAACATCATTTACTTTATGTGGCCTATAAACACGAAGATCAAAAACCCTTTCATATTCTTCGAAATAACGAGGAACAGCAATATTGGCTTGCACTTCATCATTATTCGTCTCAAGAGATTCAGCAAATGAAAGTCCTGGCAAATCGTGAATTTTATTGACAGTACTTAATGTTAGCGAATCCCAACGATATTGCCAAGCTCCTCCCGGCTTGGGAGCCTCATCAATCACAATAAAGTCAGAACCAATATGCAGACCTATCTTCTTTAAGTGATAAGCAGCCGACAAGCCTGCCTGTCCAGCGCCTATCACTATTATTTTTGTTTTAAAACGAACATTATGAAGCATAAATAATTCTTACCGCCAACCCAATTCAGGCGCAACGTACTTCAATATAGATTCTAATACATGTACATTATAATCGACACCTAGTGTATTGGGAATAGTCAACAATAAAGTATCCGCTTCTTGTATGGCTTCATCTTGCGCCAACTCTTTGATAAGTTGTTCTGGTTCGGCAGCATAGCTTCTTCCGAAAATGGCACTTTTTCCTGGTTCTATCATACCTACTTGATCTCTCCTGTTCGCTTCATGTCCAAAATACATCCTATCTTGGTTATTGACTATGGCAAAAATTGAACGGCTGACAGAGACGCGAGGTTCTCTTGCATGAGCGGCTTTTTTCCAAGCATCTTTGTACAGTCTTATCTGATCAGCCTGCTGTATATGAAATGGTTTGTTACTTTCATTATCTTTTAGTGTAGAGCTTTGCAGATTCATTCCATGCTCTGCTGCCCATATGGCTGTGGCATTAGAGCCCGCTCCCCACCAAATGCGTTCACTCAAACTAGGAGATGTTGGTTCTAATCCCAAAAGACCTGGAGGATTCGGAAACATAGGGTTAGGATTTGGTTGTGCAAATCCTTTTCCATTCAACTTGTCCAAAAATTCCAAAATCTTACGGCGTCCCATGTCCGCATCAGATTCTCCTTCATTGGGTTCGTAACCAAAATATTGCCATCCGTCGATCACTTGTTCGGGTGCGCCTCTACTCACGCCCAATTGCAACCTTCCTTTAGAAATAAGATCCGCACTACTTGCATCCTCTACCATATAAAGTGGATTTTCGTAACGCATATCAATCACGCCCGTTCCTATTTCAATTTTACTGGTTTTGGCACCTATTGCGGCTAACAATGGAAATGGAGAAGCCAATTGTTTAGCAAAATGATGTACTCTAAAATAGGCACCATCCAGCCCCATTTCTTCCGCTGCGACAGCAATATCAATCGATTGCAGCAATGTATCGGCTGCTGTTTTCGTTTGATACTCGGGATAATTGGCCCAATGTCCGAAAGATAAAAATCCAATATTTTTCATTTTTTTATTTTAAAATGCTTCAATAGAACACGAATGTAAAACAACAAGGCGTCTTTTCAGCTATCACATTTGAAGATTTTTTCTTGTATTTTTGGACCGCTATATTATTCCTTAACGGAGATTCAAAGATTAGCTTAAATATTTGCCATATCAATTTTACCATGAAAAAAATAGTCTTTTTTATTGTTTTCATTTCCTTAGCTCTTGTTTCTTTTTCGCAAAACACGGAGAAAGAAAACAGAATGAAATGGTGGAAAGAAGCCCGTTTTGGACTATTCATCCACTGGGGCGTGTATGCTCAATGGGCAGGCGTTTACCACGGTCATAATCAAGCAAAAGGCGGTGCAGAATGGATTATGAACCGATGTAAAATTCCGGTAGAGGAATACCAAGATACCGCGAAGTCTTTCAATCCCGTAAATTACAATCCTGATGCTTGGGTAAAAATGGCTAAAGATGCGGGGATGAAATACATCGTCATAACTGCCAAACATCATGATGGATTTGCCCTTTTTAAGTCGGAAGCAAGTAAGTGGAATGTAGTGGATGCTACTCCTTATGGCAAAGATTTATTAAAACCATTAGCTGAGGCGTGTAAAAAATATGGGATAAAACTTGGTTTTTATTATTCACAAGCGCAAGACTGGAACAACCCAGGTGGTTCTGCCGCCAGAAAAGAGATGAAAGAAGGTTGGCCAAATCCAGATTCTACTAAGATCGATGCTTATACCAAAGCGCACAATGGGCATTGGGATCCAGCCCAAGAAACAAGAAGTTTTAGTCAATATATAAAAGATGTGTCCGTTCCACAGGTAAGAGAGTTGTTGACAAATTACGAAGATGTTTCGATTATCTGGTGGGACACTCCAACCAATATGACAGATGAAGCGGCGAAAGAACTTTCAGATCTGTTAAAACTTCAACCTAATATTATATCTAACAACAGATTGAAAAGACCTAATTTCCCTGGAGATTTTGGTACGCCTGAACAAAAAATCCCGGATGCAAAAGAATTGGATGGTGTAGATTGGGAATCCTGTATGACTATGAATGGTACATGGGGATACAAAAGTTGGGACCATAACTGGAAATCTACGGAGAAATTGATCCAAAGTCTTGTTGATGCTGCGTCCAAAGGTGGAAATTTCCTTTTAAATATAGGGCCAAAACCTGACGGTTCGATCCCTACTGAAAGTACACAGCGTCTGGATAGTATTGGAAAATGGATGGACAAAAATAGTGAAGCCATCTATGAAACGACTGCTGGTCCTATTATTCAACCAGAATGGGGGCGTTGTACTATGAAACACTCAGACAACAAGACGATTTTATATTTGTTTTTATTTAAGATTCCTGAAAACAATGAAATAGTTCTTCCTGGCATACAAAATAAAGTGATAAAATCACAAATCTTAAATGGTAACCATTTATATACTTCCATAAAAAATGGAAATGCCGTCATCAATACAAAAATGATCGACAAAAAGACGCTTATTCCGGTTATCAAACTAGAACTAAAAGGTGAAGTCGTCAACCTAAATCAAAAGTCCAAAAACACAATGCAAACAAAGGAGCTCGATTAGAACTCTTTATTAATCTATAATTATTTACATATAAAAATATTAAATATTGAAACCGATTAAATTTCTTCTATTCTTCTTTTTATTAGCTATTTGTAACCAAAATATTTTTGCGCAATCTCGTCGTTTGACGGAAGGTTGGGAATTTCTAAGAAGTGATCTTGGAGGTATTTGGGAAGCTGTAAGACCCATCAAGATGGGCGATCCTGAATCAGTTCCCATTTGGTCAAAAGTCTCTCTACCTCATTGCGTTAATGCAGAAGATGCCGTCGATCCAGATGTCAATTATTATCAAGGTCCGATGTGGTACAAAACCACTTTAGAAATCAATAATCCACACAAAAATGGAAGGACGATTTTACATTTTGAAGGTGCTGGTCAAAAGACAAAGGTTTATGTCTATATGACTTTGGTTGCTGAACATGTTGGTGGATATGATGAATGGGATGCAGACATTACGGAAGCTGTTGCAGAATTCAGAAAAAATGATTCTTTGGTAAAAAGATTCAAAGGAAAAATTCCGGTTTCCGTTCGCTGCGATAATTCTCGTGATTTGGAAATGATGCCATCTGATCTTTCGGATTTTACGATTTACGGCGGTTTGTATAGATATGTTGATTTGATGTATCAACCAGAAATTTATTTGACTAATGTTTTTGCCAAACCAACTATTGATGCAAACGGAAAAAATGCAAAACTTAATGTAATGTTTTCATTAAATACACCAAACTATAATGGCAAACAAATACAAATCAAACTACTAGACACAAAAGGAAAAGAAGTTGCTAGTTTGAGCAAAAACATTTCTACAGCTGATACAAGTTGCGATATTTCGGTAAAACAACCTTCTTTATGGTCTCCAGAAAATCCGAATTTGTATCAACTAGAAGTGCGCTTGGTAGATGGCAATGTGATTAGTTCCAATATTGGTTTTAGAAATTTCGTATTTGAAGATCACGGACCTTTTATATTGAATGGGAAAAGGCTTTTGTTAAAGGGAACGCATCGTCATGAAGATCATGCAGGAGTTGGTGCGGCTATGACGGAAGATATGATGCGGGAAGAAATGATTTTGATGAAAAGTATGGGTGTTAACTTTATACGATTAGGGCACTATCAGCAATCTTCAATCATTTTGAATTTGTGTGATAGTTTGGGTATTATAGTTTGGGAAGAAATTCCTTGGTGTCGCGGTGGACTTGGCAATGAAGTGTATCAACAACAAGGTAAAAGAATGTTGACCAATATGATTCATCAACATTATAATCATCCCTCCATTATCATTTGGGGATTGGGAAATGAAAACGATTGGCCTGGTGATTTTACGACTTTTGACAATGAAGCCATTCGCACGTACATGAAAGAGTTGAATGTATTGGCGCATCGATTGGATACAACC
>QFOI01000751.1 GCA_003241175.1 Pseudopedobacter saltans | reverse complement strand
ACACGAACTCATCCCAAAATTCAAAAAACTGAATCTCTGTGGTGTCACTTACGAAGGTTACGGCTGCCCGAATTTACCTTTTCTGATGGAAGGTGTTATTGCAATGGAAATTGCCAGAGTTGATGCATCGTTGGCGACATTTTTTGGTGTTCAGTCAGGATTATCAATGGGTTCAATTTATATGTGCGGTTCCGAAGAACAGAAACAAAAATACCTTCCAGGAATGCAGCAATTCGATTTGATTGGCGCATTTGGATTAACAGAACCAGAAGTTGGTTCAGGCGCAGCTGGCGGATTGACAACAACCTGCAAAAAAGTAGAAGGCGGCTGGATCCTGAACGGACAGAAAAAATGGATCGGAAATGCCACTTTTGCGGATGTGATAATTATATGGGCAAGGGATCTTGATGACAATCAAGTCAAAGGTTTTATTGTAGAAAAAGGAACAGATGGTTTTTCAGTTGAAAAAATCAGAGGGAAAATGGCTCTCCGAATTGTGCAAAACGGATTGATTACAATGAAAGATTGTTTCGTCGCAGATTCTCAGAAAATGGAACACGCCAATAGTTTCAAAGACACTGCAAAAGTCCTCCAAATGACAAGAGCCGGTGTTGCTTGGATGGCGACTGGCTGTGCAAGAGGTGCTTACGAAAGCGCTTTGGATTACACCAGAAAACGTAAACAATTCGGAAAACCAATTGCATCTTTTCAGTTGATTCAGGGACATTTGGTGGAAATGTTATCCAACTTGACTGCGATGCAAACCTTAGTTTTCAGATTGTCTGAGATGCAGGATGCCGATATTTTGAAAGACGAACACGCATCTTTGGCAAAAGTTTTCTGTAGTCTGAGAACTCGTGATGTTGTGGCACAAGCAAGAGAAGTAATGGGCGGAAATGGAATTCTTTTGGAACACGATGTTGCTCGCTTCGTTGCAGATGCAGAAGCAATCTATTCTTATGAAGGAACCAAAGAAATCAACTCGTTGATTGTTGGTCGCTCGATTACAGGAATGAGTGCGTTTGTCTAATGAAATTATTAAATTTGCTAAACAATGAAGCTTTATGTTTTTCTAATATTATCTTTTTTTTCGATGCAAAATTGCGCGCAGAAAAAAGTTGATTTAACCAAACCTCAACAACAA
>QFOI01000750.1 GCA_003241175.1 Pseudopedobacter saltans | reverse complement strand
ATTTTTCACCAAAGCATTTGCCAACAAGACCATTCGTTGTTGACCTGAAGACAATGTTGACAATTTGTTTTTTTGCACTTCCTGTAATTGAAATACATGGATCCATTCCTGTACTATTTGCGCTTGTTCTTCATTTAGTTTTTTAAACAAGCCCATCGTGTCAAACAATCCACAGGCAATTGCATCATGCACACTCAAGTTTTTGTCATAGTAGGCAAAAACTTCAGGAGAAACAAATCCTATTGGTTTTTTCACATCCCAAATACTCTCGCCACGACCACGCCTTTTGTCAAACAAATAGATTTCGTTGGCGTAGGCTTGCGGATTATCACCTGTAATCAAACTAAGTAATGTCGATTTTCCTGCGCCGTTATGCCCCTGCAATAGCCACTTCTCTCCTTTCTTGACTGTCCAGTTTATCTTATTCAATATGGTTTTCTCTCCGTATTTAACTGATACATCAACCATGCGAATGGCATCTTCGAAAATTAGTGAATCTGATCGCCAGTTTATATTGGAAATATTTATACTAAATGAGTTCTCTATTTCGGTTGGCTCATAGTTTCCTTTTTGTTCAAATCGGTGTTCACCATCTTTATTGAGTTCTAACACATGCGTTATAGACTCAGGAAAAGCGTGGTGTGTACCAGAAATAATGACAAACGTAGTACCAGCCTCAGCTTTCTCGTCTATGATATTGTATAGTTTCTGGCGACTTTCTTTATCCAAACCGATAAAAGGTTCGTCCAATATCATTATCTGCGTTGGACGTAATAAAGCTTTGATGATTTGAAACCGTTTATGTTCTCCGCTTGAGAGCTGTATGACAGGAGCATTTTTCCTGTCTGTCATTTTCAATTCTGATAGTAGAAAATCAATTTCACCAATATTCGAAGAAACTACATTCAACTCTTCTGCAACAGTATAACAATCATTCACATCTGAACTGTTGAAACGCTGTTGGTAATAGAAACCGCTAGTCAGATTCCCTCTATTCTTTAAGCTATAACGCTGTTCAACGAACTGAGTACTTGGAGACAAATATTGCAATTCGTTACTATAGTTGATATTCAAAGTGCCTAAAACGTACAACCTTTTAGCAAGGGCAGTTGCCAATATTGTTTTTCCAACTCCAGAAGGCCCTGTCA
>QFOI01000749.1 GCA_003241175.1 Pseudopedobacter saltans | reverse complement strand
TTGCTTTTCTACGATGGTTTCCCCACTATATTTCCATTCTAATATAAACATAAACAAACCATAAATAGCTAAAAAGTAAAAATTGGATTGCCATCCAAATCCTTTTTGCAAATAACCGCCGAGAAATGGAGCCAATATAGGCGCAGTGGACCAAACCACCGTCAACATACTTGTATAGTGTTTTCTCTTTTCACCTTCAAAAACATCGATAAAAAATGCTCTTTTGCTAACGACTATAAAGGATATTGTGATGCCCTGGATAAAACGTAAAAAATAAATGAAGTAAATATCTTTTGTTAGTACTATAAATATATTGCTTATTACAAATATCCCTAATGACCAGATATGTATTTTGTACCTTCCAAAACTATCCAAAATCATTCCCACAAACAATTGAGAAACACCGTAACTAATTAGGTAAACGGTCATAGTTAATTTAATGCTAGATGGCGAAACGCCTAAATCTTGCGCCATTTGTGGAAAAGATGGAATATATACGTCCATCGCCATTCCAGATAGCGGAATCAATATAAATGCTAGTATGGTACTTATCCGTTCGTGTTCTTTTTTTAATGCTTTCATCTGTTCGATTTTAAAACGATTGATGTTGCAAAGTTAGAACGAGATTTTACACGCATCGTTACTCAATTCAAACGAATATTTAAACAAATCAAATATTTTGTATTAGCACAGTACGGAATGCTTTAGGATTTTTTCCTGTTTGTCTTTTGATAAACAAAGTAAAATGTTGTAGATATTCAAATCCAAGACTATTCCCAATTTCTGTAATATTCCAATCAGTATTTTGCAATAAATCAATGGCTTCAGTGGTTATTTTTTCACTAATAATTTGTGAAGTTGATTTTCCTGTAACGGTTTTCAAAGTGTGATTCAAATGATTGACATGTACATGTAATTCTTTTGCAAAGTCATTTGCTGATTTATATTTCAATTCATTCATTGGAGAATCAACCGGAAATTGACTGTCCAATAACTCCATAAATTTAGATACGATCGGATTGATATTCGTATCAGATTTTAATTGTGGGCAATGATTTAATTGCGTTTTAATTCCTTGATAAACAATCAATTTTAATAAGTAAAAAATACCTTCATTTTTATATTCAAAATCACTTCTGTATTCATTTT
>QFOI01000748.1 GCA_003241175.1 Pseudopedobacter saltans | reverse complement strand
GTTGATTGGACGTTTCCAATCGAAGTTCGCCAGGATATCCAACATCATCATATTATTCTTGAACATACTAGAACCTTTATAATCGATGACAATTTGTTTTTCGGCTTTTTGAGCTTCAGCTGGTGTAATGATTCCTGATTTAACGGCATTATTGACATTGACCGGAAGTACAAATTTGGAAACCGGAAGGAAGTTGAATTTTTCATAACGTTCTTCTCCAAAAATCATTTTCACAATCTCGTCTTTTTCAGGCGATTTCATTTTAAGAAAGTTTATCGCCTCCTTCAATGTCATAGAATCCTGAGTCAGATATTTTCTGAAGGCTGCAAATTCTGTATCTGGAGCGCCCTGGTCTTTTAGATTCGCAAAAATATTAGACCAATCATCTTTCGTCATCATATAAACCTGATCGTTGGAACCTTCACGATAATCTTCGTGAGTCAAAGTGGATGGAACAGGCATTGAGTCGTAGGTTCTTCTCTTCACTTGGTCGATATTCCAAGGTGTTGAAAGTAATGTGAAGTTCACTACTTTGACATCTTTACGGAACTCCTCAGTTTCCTGAATCGCCCAAACTGGATACGTATCATTATCACCGTAAACAAACATAATGTCGTTTTTCGGAAGCGATTTTAAACTGGAATACGCATAATCGTAAGCTGCATAACGACCACTTCTATCGTGAACATTATAGTTCTGGAAGCCCATCATCAAAGGAATTCCCATTAATATAACTCCAATTGCAATCTGAGCATATTTCTGTTTCACTTTTTTCTGCAAGAACCAATAAATCGCTGCAACGCCCAATCCTATCCAAATGGCAAAAGCGTAGAACGAACCTACCATCGCATAATCTCTTTCTCTTGGTTCAAATGGTTTAACACCTGTATAAAATACAATTCCGACACTCGTTAATATAAACAATGATAGAATCGCATAGAAACGTCCAAAATCTTTATTAAGCTGGAAGAAAAATCCTAATAATCCTAATATCAAAGGCAACATAAAGAACTTAACGGTACTTTCATTCTGGAATTTAGCCGGCATTTCGCTTTGATCTCCCCATATATTATTATCAATGAAAGGAATACCTGTGATGAAGTTTCCGTTTGTATTTTCCATATGCCCTTCTACATCATTCTGGCGACCTG
>QFOI01000747.1 GCA_003241175.1 Pseudopedobacter saltans | reverse complement strand
TAAGACAAACGTGGACAATCCCACGCCAAAGAAGAAATAGAGGAAAAGGTTTCTGCTGATATTCGACTGAAATATATGCGCGTCCCATCTCAATAACTTTACGGAAAAATGGCTGCAATTCTGGGTCATACTCGAAAAGTGAACTGGTATAGAATCCATTGATACCATATTTTTTCATCACCTCAGCTCCCAGAGCCATTCTGTATGCCCCAACCAATTTTCTCTCGGCATTATCCCAAAGAAAAAGGTGATGGTAGTGATTATCATATTCGTCCAAATCAAAAGGCAGGTTTGTACCCTCGCCTACCGCACGAAATGTCAGCTCACGCTGCCTCCCGATCTCTCGCATTATGGAAGGAATCTCGGCAGATGTTGTGAAAAATATATCATAATCCCCGTGGGAAAATAATTTTTTATTTTCAGTATTTTTTAAAACTTCTATTTCACTGATGATATCCTCAATCGGTGTTTCATCTATGATGTTCTGAACAATATTATTTTGTTTGAGCAACGGCAGTTTGAGCGCCATATTAGGCAATTTCAGCTTTTCGGTGATGCTTTTTCTTTTTTCGTAATAAGATTTTAGCATATAGACCTTCCTGTAAAGATATTCGCCAAGTTCCTCTATGCTCTCTTCCTCCTCCAATTGTTTTACAGAAATAGGTTTGCCAATTCTGATTCTGATAGGTTTTTCTCTTTTCTTCATCATTTCTGCTGGCAACATAACCGTTTGCAAATCTGGATGGAGCTTGGCTACGTTGTAGAAAATCTTACTGTTTGTAGCATGAAAATACATCGGTACTACGGGAACCTTAGCTTTTTTGATGAGTTTCAGCGCTGTTTTTTCCCAAGGCTTATCCAGAACTTCGCCATATTCATTATTTTTGTTAGAAACTTCGCCTGCCGGAAAAATACCGATACAGCCACCTTCTTGAAGATGTTTCAGGGTTTCCCGCATTCCTGATGAGCTGTTGTAAGCATCTTTTCTCCCCTCAAATGGATTGACGGAAATTACAAAAGGTGCCATAGGTTCAATTTTCGACAGTAGAAAATTGCCCATCACTTTAAAATCCGGACGCACTTTCAAAAGAATTTTGCACATCAGGATGCCATCTATTGCACCAAGTGGATGGTTAGAAACCAAAATAAAAG
>QFOI01000746.1 GCA_003241175.1 Pseudopedobacter saltans | reverse complement strand
GTAAAGACGAACCACAATCGCTTTATAATAATGTGTTAGAATACGAATTGATTTTACAACAAAATGGAAATTTCAGTACTCGCCCAAGCAATCCCGAAGAAGCATTATAGAATGGAAAAAATCATTAAAATAGGCTTAGCGGTTTTAATGTTTGGTTGCCTTTTGGATATGCCTTATGGTTATTATCAACTGGTGCGTTTTATAGCGTTAATTGGTTTTGGCGTGTTGGCTTATCAAGCTAATCAACAAAGCAGGCAAACTGAAATGTTTATCTATGGAGCATTAGCATTGCTATTTCAACCATTTTTCAAAATTGCATTAGGACGAGAATTGTGGAATATTGTAGATGTGATTGTTGGAGTTGGATTGTTGGTAAGTTTGGCGAAAAAAAATAAAAAATGAGTAAATCCGTATTATCCAAAGGTCAAACTATTGACAATGAATATTCAGTTAGCTTCTTTCTGAAAAAAGGAAGTTATGCCGAGACCTATCGTGCACAAAATGAAGCGATAGCAACCAAATTTCTAAAACTTTTTGACTTCGCAAAATTGCATCGTACACAGTTTACTGAAAGTGGGGAGATTTTGGAAATCGAAATGCTAAAACAAATCAAGCATCCCAATTTGGTAAAGTACAACGATAGCGGAAATGCTATTATTGACAGCCATAAATATGCTTATCTGGTTTTGGATTTTGTAAGTGGAGAAACTTTAGCCGACAGAATGAAACGTGAAAATACACTCAATCCGTATGAAGCAAAAAGTATCATTTTGAGTGTTTTAAATGGTTTGAATTATCTGCACAACAAACAAATCATTCATAACGATATTACCAACCAAAATATAATGCTGGATTTATCAGGTAAGATCGCCATTCCTAAAATCATAGATTTTGGTTATGCTCGTTTTCTGCAACAATCCAACAAAGATTTTTTGAAAGATGGTTTGAATTTGTTTTACACAGCTACTGAAACGTTTAATAAAGTATTTTCTGCTCAAAGCGATATTTATTCGGTCGGTGCTTTATATTTCCATTTATTGACAGGTTTACCGCCTTACTTTGTAGAAATATCCAAATACAAATCTGACAAAATACAATTAGAGGAAGTTATTTTAGACGAGCGCAAAAAACCTTTAAAATTTTCGGATAAAATAG
>QFOI01000745.1 GCA_003241175.1 Pseudopedobacter saltans | reverse complement strand
TTTGGAAGCCCAAAATCTGTGGTAGAATATTTGGGGAGATACACGCACAAAATTGCCATCAGCAATGGTAGAATTAGGGGAATTGATGATAAAACAGTAACGTTCGATTACAAAGATTACCGCCAAAAAGGCATCAAAAAGCAGATGGTTTTGAGCCATGAAGAGTTTATCCGAAGATTTGCGATGCATATTTTACCGAAAAGATTTGTAAAAATCCGTCATTATGGTTTTTTGAGCAGCACTTGGAAACGAATTAAGCTTAAAAATCTACAACAAAAATTAGGCATCCAGCCTAAAGAAAAGCTTCCGCCAAAAGTTTTTCAGCCGAAATGTAGTTGTTGTAAAGTTGGAAATTTGGTAACGATTGCCACGTTCGATCTTCGAGGTCCGCCGCAATGGTTTTTGGAGATGAGCCAAAATTTATCTGCTCCTAAATCTGCATTTTAGCGGATTTGGGTAAGGGATTTTATGTCTAAACGTGAAAGAAAACACAATAAAACCAAGAAAAAACCACCAAAATCGCCCACAAAAAAAGAGACTCTTCTCAAAGTCTCCTGTATCTCTAAAAATCTTTTGTCGATAACCCCATAGTGTGGGAAAATACCCAACCAAAAGCTGCCGAAGGTTCCGTTCAACAGGAGTTTCATTGTTGGCTCTTCGAGCCCAACGAAACTCTGGTTATTGTTAGCAGGTTTTTGTTTTAAATATTTAACAGCTTAACGTTTTATATTACTATTTTTATTTCTTCATTTCACTAATAAAAATTTCTGTCAATTTGGTTGTAAATTTTCTGATATTAGTTACAGTTATATCAGCTTCAAAAGTTTTAACTACTTTGTCAGTAAAATCTTCAAATTTTATATGACTAATTTCTTTTGATTCATTTTCGAACGCTTTGAAACGATAATGTGATACAGAGTTCCTCAAATGTCTTGATATATTTTTAATATTTTTTGCTTCTCCATTTTTTATGAATAAAATATCTTCTTCTTTTATTCCCCAATTTTCTTCTTTCAGAGTTGTATCTGGTAAACCATCATACCAAACTTGTTGAGGAAGAATCAATAGCGTCCTAAATAAAAAAAATAAGAAGGAATTAAAGTAACTCAAAGTATCTTTGAGGTTGTACAACAAAAAAACCTTCTTATGGATTCAAAA
>QFOI01000744.1 GCA_003241175.1 Pseudopedobacter saltans | reverse complement strand
ACCATTACGATAAAGAAATGATATTTTTAAGCGATGCGGATAATGAAAGCGGAATCTCTGTTAGATTTAATTCAAAAGATAAAACAGTTCCGGTTTATTCTATCGGATTTAATTCCGAAAAAAAATCAATCAGAAATACGGTTAATTTCTACTACAGTTACAGAAAAAATATCTACAGGATGGACGGCGTTCTATACAATGAAAAATATGTTGCGGCCAATGGTTTCAGGACTTTCCGCGCCGCATCGCCCGTCAGGTATTTTAAGAAAGCATCAGATTCGCTTTACAATTATAAATCCTATAAAAATCTGGAAAAAAGGATTGCAAAGGATAAAGACGGAACCGAAATAGAATTGTTTGTAGCACAGTTGAATGATAACATTGACTATTCTGAACCAGCGCTTTTCTATTTGTCGGAACATTATGGTATTTCGCCAGGTTTGGGAAAAGGTGAATTGGTTGTTTTTGCGACTTATAAATTCAATTCTGGTTCATATGCTGGGGATTTTGTAGAGATCAAAGATATCAGCACGGAGTTGTATCTTAACAAAAATCAGATCGAAGCATTGATTGATGACAGGTATCGGGAATTTATGCAGCAATCTCATCAAGCCAAAACGCCGGTTTATTGTTCTGTAACCGCTTTCAGTAAAAATACGGATGATAAAACAAAAGAAGAACTAAATGACTTCATAGGGCATATGTGCGATTATTATGATCTTTGGAGCAATCAGGAAAAATTCGAAAACTTCAACAGTTATTTTGATACAGAGTATAAAAGAAGAGTTGATATCTACAGCAGAAATGGTAATTTGAACGATAAACAAATCAAGATTTATTCTGAGGAAATCAGTCGCTTGAAAAATCAGAACCTGAAGGAAAATTTAGATTATAAGTGATTCTAAGAAAAGATTTCCATTAAATTTAAAAAATTAACTTTGCAGACAGAAAATCAAACAATGAAAAAAATATGTTTTCTCATCTTCGTTCTATTTATTATTGCATCTTGTAGTCCTAATCAGGATATCAACGGAGATTATTTGCTGGGCGTGTCTTACAGCTCAAATGGCGGAACTAATGCTACGATCAAAAATGTCAAAACAGTAACAACTGTAGATGCTGCAGGAGATAAAATAGTAGCAACTTATAATTACACTGG
>QFOI01000743.1 GCA_003241175.1 Pseudopedobacter saltans | reverse complement strand
TTTTGAATCCATAAGAAGGTTTTTTTGTTGTACAACCTCAAAGATACTTTGAGTTACTTTAATTCCTTCTTATTTTTTTTATTTAGGACGCTATTGATTTTAAATAATTTAAGAGACATTCCCCGATGTCGCGGATTTTCAATCCGTGACTGTTGTTTTAGATTATAAACAGTTACTTTTCTCTATATTAGTATTTTAGAAAAATACAAAATGTCAAGAAAATACAAAGCCACAGAAATAGAAAAAGCTTATTTTATAACCATTACCACAGTGGGATGGCTTGATATTTTCACAAGACTTAATCAAAAATATGTCATTATAAATGCATTGAAACATTGTCAGGAAAATAAAGGTCTTACCATCTTCGCCTATTGTTTGATGTCTAGCCATTTGCATTTGTTCTGTAGGGCTGATAAAAATCTTGCTTTGGCAGAAATCATGCGTGATTTTAAAAAATTTACTTCTAAAAAAATAATACAAACTATTTTAGATGAACCAGAAAGTAGAAGAGAGTGGCTATTAGAATATTTCAAGAAATCTTGTGAAAATTTATCGAGATTGCAAACGTATAAAGTTTGGCAAGATGGTTATCATGCGGAAGAAGTTTTTTCTAATCGATGGATCAAAGAAAAGATAAACTACATTCATCAGAATCCTGTAAACGAAAAAATAGTAACCGAAGCAGAAAATTATTATTTTAGCTCAGCTAGAAATTACGCAGATTTGGATAGTGCATTGGATATTGAAGTGGTGTTTATGGGATGATACAGTCACGGATTGCAAATCCGCGACATCGGAAATCAGTTTCACACTTGAGTATTTCGTGTGAAGTTCCTGAAGCTCTGCCAATATATTCCTGTCGTGAAAATCAAGGTCTATTATACAGACTTTGGGTAATTTTTCTAATGCTGATAATTGCGTTATTCCGTCCTCAATATGTTCCGAGCGGTACAGTACCTCAAATCCTAAATCAATGAGATCATTGCAGACAGCATCTAAAATCGGGCTTTTATCGTTGATAAAGGCGAGGGTTTTTTCGGGCTTGTTTGTCGTTTCCATAATCCCAAATCACGCAGTTGAAATTTTTTGAGATAAGTCTATGGGGTAATCCCAAATTCCGACGAACCATTTTCTGCGTTTTTTGGTGAGTGCAATCTTCAG
>QFOI01000742.1 GCA_003241175.1 Pseudopedobacter saltans | reverse complement strand
CAAAAATAATAATGCTGATATCGCAGTTATTCCTAAAGTGAAATATTTCAAAGTCGGTTTTGGAAAATATGTTTTTTCTAATCAGGTTATTGTAAGCATGAAGCTGTATAACGCTGAAGGTGATTTTGTGATGGAAGCTGCTTATGATACTTACAAAGGAAATGGCAGACTGCTTGGAACTGCGGAAAACTCAGTAATTATCGGTACGAAAGGTGCCTTAAGAAAAATCAGCAAAGAACTGAAAAACCGATCTGCAAGTACACACAAACCCATCTGATTATTACAGAATTTTAATACCCGTTTTACTCGATTATTACTAAGATTTTTAATACTTTTGTAAAGCAAAATTCTAAAAATCGAGAATCAAGAAATCATATTGAACGCTGCGGACGTCGCAGAAACTCTGAGCAATTTGCCCGCAGAGGAACGCATCCTGCAGTTTCTGAAACTTCCGAGATCTGAAAAGGCGGAAGTATTTTCGCATTTGGATCCTGACTTTCAGGAGGATACCATCAGAAGTATCGCCAGCCACGAAGTTTCTGACATCCTGAACGAGATGTCTCCCGATGACAGAACTCAGCTATTTGAAGATTTTCCCGATGAACTTATAAAATATTCCATTAACCTGCTGAATCCACAGGAAAGACGCGTGGCACTGAAACTACTCGGTTACGAGGCAGATTCCATTGCGCGTCTGATGACTCCTTATTATGTCCAAATCCGAAAAGAATGGACGGTTAAAAGATGTTTTCAGCAGATTAAAAAAGTAGGGAAAAAAGTAGAGACACTCAATTTTCTTTATGTGGTAGATGAGCGAAACCGACTGATAGATGATATCACGATTGGCTCTCTTTTGCTGGCAGATGAAGAACAGATGATATCAGAACTGTGTGACAATCAGTTCGTAGCAATCACCACAACAACGTCCAAAGAAAATGCGGTTCCGTATTTTGAAAAATATGACCGAAGTGCACTTCCAATCATTACGGAAAATGGTGTCTTGGTGGGCATTGTGACCATAGACGATATCTTGGATCAGATCGAACAGCAGAATACGGAAGACATCCAAAAATTTGGTGGTCTGGAAGCGCTGGATGTTCCGTACACACAGACTTCTTTGCTGGAAATGGTAAAGAAGAGAGGAATGTGGCTGATTATTTTATT
>QFOI01000741.1 GCA_003241175.1 Pseudopedobacter saltans | reverse complement strand
ATCTGCAGGAGTAATTGATGTGGCCAAAGCAGCAGAATACGCTTATAAGAATTTTTATAAAGCTGAAGTGCCTAAAAAGTCGACTAAAAAACCTGTAAAAAAAGCAAAAGCTAAATAAAGCTTTAGACAAAACAAAAATTTAACACGATTAGCATAGTAAAAAAAATCTGAGACACTCTCAGATTTTTTTTGTTTTTATCCTTTGGCATAATTTTTAATAATAATTTAGTAATTTAGCAGTAAATATAAAACTATGAGAAAATTATTTTTTTTAGGAATGTTAGGTACAGCTTTAGTGGCTACTTCCTGCTCATCCAATAAAACTGGAGTGAGCGCTGGTGAAGCACAGGCGCTTCGTGCAGATGTAATGAAACTAAAAGGTCAGTGGGATATTTCCAATATTGACTTTGATAGAAATTATTCCATAAAACCGTTTGATGAAGGTGCAAGTATCAATTGCTTTGTAGGCAGTTCTTGGACTCTTATTCCGAATAATTATACGGGAACTTATACGCTACATGGTGAAAATGGCTGTCCTTCTAAGATTCAGGCAATTACTTTTAGTGTAGATAAAAACAGTGTTGTCTCTATCAAAAAAGTGGGAGATGGAGAAAAAGCGAAACGTGTTTTGTCTGGTTACAAGCTAATGCTAGAAAATCCAACTGCAGATTCGTTCACTTTAGTACAATCTCTTACAGCAGATGGAAAAGCGATGGATGTACGATATAATTTTGTAAGAAAAGGTAAATAATAAACACTTTTAAAATGAAAATAAATAAACTAAACATAGCAGCATTTTTTATCGCTGGTTCACTATTGCTAACAAGTTGTGAATCAGTCCAAAATGCTAACAATACTCAGAAAGGTGCTGCTATCGGTACCGCAGCAGGTGCTGTAATTGGTGGTATTCTTGGAAACAATATTGGTAAAGGAGGAAATGCGCCACTTGGAGCAGTTTTAGGAGGTGTTGTAGGTGGAGTTGCCGGTGGTGTAATTGGTGACAAAATGGATAAGCAGGCTAAAGAAATCAAAGAAACATTGCCTGGTGCCGAAGTGGAAAGAGTAGGAGAAGGTATTAAAGTTACGCTAAACGAAAATACTGTAAATTTTGATTTTAATTCTGCTAATCTTACTACATTAGCTAAAACTAATTTAGATAAATTG
>QFOI01000740.1 GCA_003241175.1 Pseudopedobacter saltans | reverse complement strand
AAGTAATTGTATTTAACATAAGGTTTTATTTTCTTATTTTTTACTAGATATTTTGCTATATAATTTTCTTCTGAGCCATAACCGGCATCGGCAACGAGCTCTTTCGGAACTTTATGATAGCTGTCTTCAAAACCTTTTAAATGAGACTCCAATGTTTTGGTATCCGTAGGATTGGGATGGATGGAATAATGTAAAATAAATTGTTTATTCGTAGAAATCTGTAGATTATAGGCCGCTTTGAGTTGTCCGTTTCGCATATGATCCTCATTGCTCATTATTACATATTTATTGTTTTTTCAATGGAATTCGCGAACCTTCGGTTTCATCCGCATAAAAGTAGCATCTGTATCGGTCTTGGAATAAGAGTTTCTGGCTTGTAAAATCGCCTGTTGCTTTTTGTATTTATCTAAATTGTTTGCCCAGTTTTTCTTGGCATAATTCAGTTTCTGGCGAACTTTCGAAGGTATTTTTTTATCCTTCAACACCTCATTAATCTTGTTGATGGTTTGTGCTACTTTTTCGGAATCAATCTCCTTAAAATCGATGTTTTCAGTGTTTTGAAGCTCTTCTTTTGCCACACTTTCTGCATAATTCCAAAGTTCTTCCAGTTGTTCTGCAATTCTTACCTGATGCTTCTTGATGGCTCTTCCCCAAACAAAAGTATAGCGGTTGGCGTTGGCCTCTATCTTGGTCCCATCTACAAAAGTGGTTTCCAGGCTTACCAAACCTTCCTTTTCCAAGAGCAAAACAATTTGTGTAAAGATGGCTTTTACTTCACCCTTTAATCGCTCGCTACGAAACCTGTTCAACGTATTATGATCAGGACGGCTCATTGCCGAAAGCCACATAAAATGGATGTTTTCCTTCAATGCCTGTTCCATTTTCCGGCTTGAATAAATGTTACTCAAATAACCTAAATCAATACTTTCAAAAGCATTTTCGGGTGGTAAGATGATGTTCCTCCAGGTTTGTAGGTTTTGATTAAGTTTTTAATATCCAAACCATCGATGATGTTTGAAACTATTTTCACAGGATGCTTGTCATCAATCAACTCCGATAAATTCGGAGGAAAAAGCAAATTTTCTTTGGGATTGTAATCTTTAAAGACTACTTTTGACTTAGTTAGCACACAGCAAATTACGAAATTTGCAACTATTAGGAAAGCC
>QFOI01000739.1 GCA_003241175.1 Pseudopedobacter saltans | reverse complement strand
GTTGCCTCTGTAAATTCCATCATTTAGGTAACCATAAATGGCTTGGGATGTGAAAGTTGTACCAATAGGGGCAATAATACCCTGATTGTCAAATTGTCCTTTTGGATTTACATATGTCGGTAGGGAGCGCATAGCAGACTCAGAGCGCCGAATCCAATAACTATAATAGTGGGATAATGTTACATCCGTAGACCATGAAAAACCATTGTCAACGGAAACGATATTTCTCGAATGAATACCAATTTCCCAACCATGTGTTCCTGTTTTTCCTGCATTTCCAGCATAGTAAGAAACTGGAAAATCTGTAGTTAATGGGATAAAGGTTAACAGATTGGTGACATATTTTTGGAAATAATCAAAAGAACCTGAAATTCTGTTGTTTAGAATTTGAAAATCCGTACCAATATTAAATTCTTTATTTGTTTCCCATGTCAGATTTGGATTGTTAACCTGGCTCATCGTCACACCTGTTGCTATTGAATTATTGAATACATAGTTGTATGATCCTCCGGCCGCATATAGTGCAAGTGCATTTTGTCCGATATTGCTATTACCTGTTGTCCCATAGCTAGCTCTCAGTTTCAAAGAAGAAACTACAGGCAATAAATTTTTGAAGAAATCTTCGTCGGAAACCATCCAACCTAGAGCCACGGAAGGAAAATACCCGTACTTTTTGTTTTGGGCAAAAATAGAAGACCCATCCCTTCTTAAAGATGCAGTTAAGGTGTACTTATTATCCAATGTATAAATAGCTCTTGCGAAATACGAAGCCCAAGTCTGGCTTGTCTTAAAGGAGCCAACAGTCGGTTTAGGGCTTGCGCCTGCTCCAAGATTATTATATAAAAATGCGTCAGAAACGAAACTATTGTTTTGCGCATTGAAACCATCATTATTGTTCAATTGATAAGAATATCCTGCAATTGCATTAATGCGTTGATTTGCACCAATGTTTTTGGTATAGTTAAGCGTGTATTCCAATAGTTTGGACGTTGCATTGGTTTCGCCAATGGACGCATTTCCACCAGTTCTTTGGCCAAACAAGAAAGTTGTTGGTAAATACACGTCCCTTTTGGAAGTGGATTGGTCGTAACTAAAGTTGGCTTTCGCTTTTAAACCAGTAATAATTTCCCATACCCCCCAAGCATTTCCAAGCAATCGTTTGAAATGC
>QFOI01000738.1 GCA_003241175.1 Pseudopedobacter saltans | reverse complement strand
GTATTGTAGGCAAGTCTGCTTTCTGCACGAGTGTAATCCGCAACAGTTACAGAATCTTGCGCGTGAACAAAAGGCGTCGTTAATGTTCCTAGCGAAAATAAACAAAAAGAAGAATATCTCATAGACATTTAAAATAAACGTGAAGCAACAAATATCGTTTGAAAAAAGTAAAAAAGAAAAGCAAATCTCAAAAAAATACGCTTTCTTGTCTAGTTAGAACTTAGTTGTTTTTGTAAATCGATGGTCAAATGGTAGTGTTCTTCGATTGGCACATTTTTACGTGTAACCGTATTGATGTCTTTGCCTTGCTTTGTCCATAAAAAAGGATAAAAGGTGAAAACCTCATCTCCACATAAATTTGCAATATCGTCTCGCCAGTTGTTCCATCGTAGATTTTGATAAAAACTATCCATATCCCCAGAAAAACAAAAGAATAAGAAATCGGAATAAGTCATATCCAAATCTTCCCATTCCAGTGTATCAGGAGCTAAGTAATAGATCTTACCCATGTTTTCTCCTAATGAACCACCATTAATAGCGAAAAATCCACCGACTGCGTCATCCGCTACCAAAAAGAAAGACGGAATATCACCAAACTCAATGAAAGATTTTCCTTTATTCCAATAGGGAAGAGATCTTTCCAACGACTCGCAGCCAGATCCCAATATTCTAATCCAACCATCTTCAACAACAATTCCTCCGGATTCAAAAATGATAGCACCCATTGGAGATCTAGTAGTTACCTGAGTTCTAAAGAGTGCATCATTAGCTTTCTGAACATCTTTCATCAAGATCTTTATATTGTTTTTTGCTTCTGCAATCCATTCTTTTACAAATGGCCATCCTGGATCTTCCTTATTGATTAACTCTTCTAGCGATTTCATTTGACTAAATATTCAACCGAAGATAATTCCTTCCATGAAATAAGCCGCTAAAGAATCCTCTAGCGGCTACATATAAAGAGCAATTAACCCGTTGTGCATTTAGGAAAAAGATTAAAAAAGATGGTTCATTTACCAACAAAAAGTTGTATATTTAATTGATTACCAGTCTATTAAATACAATGAA
>QFOI01000737.1 GCA_003241175.1 Pseudopedobacter saltans | reverse complement strand
GTTGCTGTTACCCTCCATTTTGCCAAAAGCATTTTGCATAAATCCGTTAATAAAAATCATTTTACAAAGTAAAGTCCTGCCAGTATGAGTATTGCTATGCAATGCCCGGACAAATACAGCCTTTGAACGCCAAACACTGCCACATAGATAGATACCCTTGTTTATCTCTTTTTATTTGTACCGACAAAAGGGCATAAGTGTCTAAATAACTATTCAGGTAACAACACAGGTGCCTGGTTATCGGGATAGGTAATTGAGGAAACGGGTATATAGAAAAGTACCTGTTCAGATGCCACAATAAGTAATTCTGTACGCAGGGATGCAGGTAGCTTATTCATTAGGTCTGTCGGTACAAAACAGCTTATCTACTTACGGATGTACGTGGATATTCAAGTGGGCAGATAGCTTGATGCAGAAGTAGACGATTACCGGCACAAGTATATCCGTGCAGGGCTGAATACCTTAACACACAGGTATCTTACTACGGACACAAGCACTTATACACTCAGGTAATGAAATATGTAAACAATTAAACAAGTAGAGATATGAGTACAAAACACAAAACAGTATTTGTCGCCTTTTCCTCCCAAAAAGGCGGTGTCGGCAAAAGCACTTTTAGCACGCTTGTCGCCAGCACCCTGCACTATCGTTTAGGCTATAACGTAGTAGTATTTGATGCGGATTTTCCGCAGCACAGCCTGATAAAAATGAAAGACCGTGACCTGAAAATGGTAATGGAAAACGAGGCACTGAAAAAGCTGGCGTACAATCAATTTATGACCATCAATAAAAAGGCCTATGAAATTATACAGCACCGGGCAGACAGCGTATTGGAGCAAGCGGAGGAATATGTAAACGCCTCTGCGGTTCCCATTGATGTCGTGTTCTTTGACCTGCCTGGAACCGTGAACACTCCCGGCATCCTGAAAGCATTGGCAGGGATGCACCACATTTTTACCCCTATCACGGCAGACCGTGTGGTAATGGAGAGTACGCTTGTTTTTACACAGCTTTTGCAGGATGTGATTATGAAAAAAGGGGAAACTTCCATAGAAAGCATCCACCTGTTTTGGAACCAGGTGGACGGCAGGGAAAGTACGCCTTTATATGAGGTATATAACCAGCTTATTGCACAATTAGGATTAAGCCTGATGCAAAGCCAAATCAAGAACAGTGC
>QFOI01000736.1 GCA_003241175.1 Pseudopedobacter saltans | reverse complement strand
GACGGAAAATCTTTTCGTTCTGCTTATGCTCCTTATCTGTTGCAGGGATCAATCCGTGTTGCTTTTCAAGTTCGCGGCAGATATTCATAGACCGCATTTTCTCGAACTTGTCCGAAATCTTTTTACCCTCTTCGTCGACGCAGACCGATACGATATGGATATGGCTGCGGTCAATATCGGTATGTTTAAATACCACAAAAGGCTGTTCGCTATAGCCCATTTCCCGCATATACTGCTCTGCCATTTCCCTGAATTTATCATCGCTTACTTTATCGTTTGGGGTGGGATTGAGCGAAATATGCAATGTATGTTTCTCGGTATTTCGGTTAGCGATGAGATAAGGAGCAAAAGATTGGGCTAATTGTGCAACGGAATAATGACCGTTGGCGGTTTCAATCATCTTATTGGCGAACAAAATTTGTCCGTTTTCATTCTCCACTTTAAGCTGATTGTACGCCAATGCCCCATATAAATTTCCGCTTCTGCCAATTTTTGCTATCATTTCTACCGCTATTTTTTCAGGTGTTTGGCTTCAAATACCTCACTTATTTGGATAATTTTTTGGCATAGCATCGCCATTTCAGCTGTCTGTTTTTCCAGTTTGTAGAGAAATGCTGCAGCTTTTTTCTCGGAAAAATGTTTGTACAACAGCTTTACAATTTGATTATAGTTCACGCCTACAGAGCGAAACTGAGAATGAAACGAAGTCAATCGCATATAAAAATCAACCGTTCCTTTGTCAATCTTAACCGATTTCATCTCCTTACTAAACAGCAGGGAAATAATAAACTTTGCTTTATTGGACATTCCCGATGCTTCAAAAAGCGATAATAATCTGGCGTTTTCCTCGTCCCTAAGACGGAAAACGTGGCGGTGGATGCTTGGGTCGGTTTTTGGTGTCCGTCCGCCTTTATTCTGTTTTCTGTTACTGTTCTCGTTCATCACAAATCCATTTTTAATCTACACAAAACCTCGACTTCGGAGAGTGTTTCCTGCCCCCTGCAAGGGCAAGTTGTTTTGAGGCACGAACTCGGTTTCGAGTGCCTCAAAACACAACTTGCCGTATTCCGGTGAACACAAGAATCCGCCCTCCGGGACGGATTGAATGTAACAGGGAAAAACGGCTCGATGCCGTTGCTGTTACCCTCCATTTTGCCAAAAGCATTTTGCATAAATCC
>QFOI01000735.1 GCA_003241175.1 Pseudopedobacter saltans | reverse complement strand
TTAAAAAAAGAAGTTCAAGACTTCTTTTATGCTTTTGTTATGGATTTCTGAATTTCTTTGTACTCTTCTGGCGAAAAAATCAACCTTACGTTTTTAAAATTAAGATCATCCATACTATTAAGTGGTATCAAATGTATATGAGCATGAGGAACTTCCAGACCTACAACTGCTATGCCAACTCTTTTACAAGGCACAGCTTTTTTGATTTTCTTCGCAATTTCTTGGGTAAATCCCCATAACTCTTTATAATCATCAGATTCCAGATCAAAAATCAGATCTGTTTCTTTTTTCGGAACAACCAACGTATGACCTTTTACCAAAGGCATTACATCTAGAAAAGCAATATGCTTGTCATCCTCTGCTATTTTATAACTAGGAATTTCTCCGCTGATGATTTTAGAAAAAATAGTACTCATAATTTTTAATATTGATTTTAATTTTCAGCAATTACTAAACCAACATCCACATTTTATTTTATAATGAGATTTCTAAAACCTCAAAAGAAAGTTTGTTACCGTTTGGCAAAACAATATCAGCAGTTTCACCAACAGCTTTCCCCAAAAGACCCTTAGCAATTGGCGTATTCACAGAAATTTTGCCAGATTTTATATCACTTTCATTATCAGGAACCAAAGTGAACTTTTGCTCTCCTTTTGTAGCATTATTTTTCAATCTAACTGTTGTAAGAATAGATACTTTGCTAAGGTCAAGCTGACTTCCATCGATAATTTTAGACGTAGCAATAACATCCTTCAGTTTAGAAATTCTCATTTCCAACATCCCTTGTGCCTCCTTAGCTGCGTCGTACTCTGCATTTTCAGACAGATCACCTTTATCTCTTGCTTCAGCAATCTGCTGTGTTATTTTTGGTCTTTCAATCGTTTCTAGTTGCTCCAGTTCGGCCTTCATTTTGTCCAAACCTTCTTTGGTTACGTAGTTCATAACAATAAAATTTATCGTTTGTATAAAAAAATAATCCGACCTTTGCCGGATACTAATTTGTCTCGAATTGAGTTTACAAATATATAATTTATTTTGAAATGAAAGCTAAAAAAATCGCATCATCATTAGCATTATTTTTGATTATCAGTATTTTAACCATCAACAATTCTTGTAGTGAAAGGAATGAAACCGTAAGCTGTTTTCCAAATTCTACAGTTTCTGTACAGCTTAATCTTAG
>QFOI01000734.1 GCA_003241175.1 Pseudopedobacter saltans | reverse complement strand
GGTTCAATAAAAATTTCAAATAATAAAACGATAAACAATGGAATACAGACAGTTAGGCGCTTCAGGTTTATTTGTACCTGAATTAAGTTTTGGTACTGCCACTTTTGGTGGAGGTAATGAATTTTTTAAAGCATGGGGAAGTACAGAAGTTGAAGAAGCAAAAGCATTGATTCGTATTTGTTTGGAATCGGGCGTTAATTTGTTTGATACCGCAGATATTTATTCGGATGGCATTTCCGAATCAGTATTGGGTAAAGCTTTGGACGGAATTCCTAGAGACAAAGTATTGATTTCCACAAAAACGACTTTCCCGTTTGGAGAAGGTCCCAATAATCAAGGTTCCTCTCGTTATCACATATTGCAACAAGTGGAAGGTAGTCTTAAAAGATTGAATACAGATTATATTGACATTTACCACATGCACGGATTTGATGGCAATACGCCGGTTGAAGAGACTTTGCGCACGTTGGACGATCTTATCCAAAGTGGGAAAGTTCGATACATAGCAGCTTCTAATTTTTCTGGTTGGCATTTGATGAAATCTTTGGCAACCTCCGAAAAACATAGTTGGAATAGATACGTAGCGCATCAAGTATATTATTCTTTGGCGAATCGTGAATTTGAATGGGAATTAATGCCATTGGGTATTGATCAAAAAGTCAGTTCTATCATTTGGTCGCCTTTGGCTTCTGGTTGGTTGTCCGGAAAATATAGACGCGACAAAGCAATTCCTGCTGATAGTCGTGTTGCGCAAAAAGGAAGTCCGGTTCCTGAAGAAGCCATCAACAAAGAAGCTTTGTTCAATACAATAGATGTTTTGGATAAAATAGCAGCGGAAACAGGCAAAACGGTCGCTCAAGTCGCTTTGAATTGGTTACTACGTCGTCCAACTGTTGCCAGCATCATCATTGGTGCGCGTAATGAAAACCAACTACGTCAAAACTTGGGTGCAACGGGTTGGAAATTAACAACCGAACAAGTAAAAGAATTGGATAAAGCTAGTGAGGTTCACACCATCTATCCTTATTGGCATCAACGTCAAAATCTGACATTAAATCCGCCACCAAACTTTTATTAATTGCTACCCGTTGTGCATTTAGGCAATATTTATTTTTAGATTGTTTAAATTTCGTTTAAAAACCTTTTTGTTTAAGAACTGAATGATAGTGGTAGCGGTTATTT
>QFOI01000733.1 GCA_003241175.1 Pseudopedobacter saltans | reverse complement strand
TACCAACTCCAATTATTGGGTGATTATCCATCGGGCGAAACTAAATTTAAGAGAATGTTTTCAAAATAATTGGTGATGATAAAAAATAAACTCATAAGAAACGCTATCATCAATGCGCACGCTCAGGGAAACTGCAAGCACGCTACGTTTTTGATAGAAAAAAAAGAAAATACCCGTTTAACTTTTCGTGAATGGTGGGCGATGCAACTGCATTTGGCCATTTGCCCCTTGTGTACTTTGTATAAATCTCAAAGCCAATTATTGCAACAAATGATGGTCAAGATTTTCCACAACAGAAAAGACCGCACCATCTCAATGGACGAAGCGAGAAAAGAAGCTTTAGAAAAACTGATTGAAGAAAGATTGAAGTAGAAAAAAATGTGAAATGCGAGATGTGAAAAATCACTCAATCACTCGCGCAAGCAT
Source organism: Pseudopedobacter saltans (assembly GCA_003241175.1). Lineage (GTDB taxonomy): Bacteria > Bacteroidota > Bacteroidia > Chitinophagales > Chitinophagaceae > Rhizosphaericola. Next base: position 759 of record QFOI01000733.1, on the reverse strand, counting down.
TAGTGAGGTACGAAGCGATGCTTGTGTGTAGTAAATAAATATATGACACAAGCACCACATTGCTAATGCTTGCGCCATTACAGAGAAGAAAGAAGCTTTGGAAAGATTAATTGAAGAAAGATTGAAGTAAATAACGGAATGTATAATCTAAATCCTCTCCATCTGCGGCAGGTTAGTTACAGAAAGCCTACTCATTTTTATCAACCCAAAAATATCCAGATGAGTAATTTGATTTTATATTTATAAATAATAGTTTAGAATATGTATTTGCGATGTAACTGTTAAGTTTAGTACTTTTTACGGCTTTGTCAATAATCTTTTTTATCTCCTCTCCAGGATAAATTAATTGAAATCTATACCTTTTGTGATCCATTGGAAAATCATAACAATCTGGATCCATATTTTTAAGATTATAAATTATTGTTTTAGTGTTGTTTGGTGCAATATTAACTGTATACTTTTTGAAATAATCATCCAAATGCATACTTAATCTTTCCTCAATACTGTAATCGCTAACGCCAGTCGTTGCTCTTATACAAACGGGTATATTATATTTTTTACTATTATAAAAAAAAACATTAGAAAATATCTTACTTTCAATATCTCCATAACCATCACCATCATTTTTATTAACAATGTTTAAATTTAAAGTGTCAAGTAATAAATGTACACTTTCATTTGTTCCATTCACTATTTTTAGCTCGAATTTAGAAATGTTTAAAAACTTAATTTCAAAACTAATTTTAATTGATTTTTGGG
>QFOI01000123.1 GCA_003241175.1 Pseudopedobacter saltans | reverse complement strand
CTTTTAATTAACAGGCAAATCTTTTTGAAGGTTTTTTGAAAAAAGTTTAAAAAAACAAAAGGGAGGAAATTATACATCAAAAGTAAAGCCTTCCTTCGCTATCTCCGTATTTGAAAAAACAGACTTGGCCTCTTCTAAAAACATATCAAGATATTCGTACTTACTACTAAAATGCCCAATCAGCAATCGTTTAACATCAGCTTTTAAAGCAAGTGTCGCAGCTTGTTTAGAGGTAGAATGATAACGTTCATAGGCTTTTTCTTGTAAATCATCCAAATAGGTAGCCTCATGATATAGCATGTCGACACCTTGTACATAAGGTATAAAACTCTCGATATATCTTGTATCAGCACAAAAAGCATAGGATTTGGAAGGCGTATTTGCCAGGGTTAGTTCTTTATTATAAACAACATATCCATTTGTTTGAACGAAGTCTTCTCCCATTTGCAATTGATCATAGAAGGAATATGGAATGTCATAAGACTTGACTTTCTCAGCATCAATTGACCGAGGATTCTTTTTTTCCTTAAATACAAATCCATGACACTCAATACGGTGTTCGGTCAGGAATGTATCCACTTGGAATGCATTCGTTTCCAACAGCTTACCTTCAGAAATCGGTAAAGCATGAAAATGCAAAGGGAAATTGATACTTGTATTAGCAACCTTGAAATGGAGTTGAAGTATCTCTTCTAATGCAGCAGGAGCATATACATGTAATTCGCTAGTTCTTCCGGAAAGACTCAACGAATTGAGCAAACCCGGCAAACCTAAATAGTGATCCCCATGGAGATGAGATATAAATATGTAGTCAAGTCTGCCTCTCTTAACTTTATACTTGAGCATCTGCATCTGCGTTCCTTCTCCACAATCCACCATAATAGATAGATTGTCCAAATGGATCACTTGAGAAGTCGGGTGGCGACCATAAGCAGGAAGTGCCGAATTAATACCTAATGTGGTAACTGACAACATAATTTTTCAATGCATAAAAATTAAGAATAGCATAGCATCGTATTAAAGTTATCAAATATAGTGCTAATACACCTTATTTTATCCGGATCAAGTCAAAAACATATTCCAAAACAAATCTGCCATGTCAAACATTTCGATAATAAAGGTATATTATTTGAATATTCAAGATATTTCTTTAAGACCAAATATGTTTTTTTAAATTATTTTCGATAATTTTTCATTGTTTCCGTTTATTGTCTAAATCCACAAACTGACAATCATTAGTAATAAATGAAAAAAATGTGACCTTTCCTTTACATTTGCCCGCTAAAAATATAGAAGTATGCGAAAGCAGTTTATTATTTTTTCGATCGTAAGTCCGATTGTATTAATCATATTAAGCTATTTTGACAATGGGCTTTGGTTTGAAATCTTATTAGTACTCGACCTAATATTGATCGTACTCGGCATTTATGACATGATGCAAACAAAACATTCCATCATGCGAACGTTTCCAGTCCTAGGGCGTCTTCGTTATGTCATGGAAGCTATGCGTCCCAAGATATACCAATATTTTGTAGAATCTGATACTGATGGTAAGCCGATTGATCGTATTGACAGATCCACTATTTACCAAAGGGCAAAAAAAGAGACGGATACGATGCCATTTGGAACTCAGCTGGATGTATATGCAGAAGGATATGAATGGATTAGCTATTCCTTAGCACCAACGGATTTTCATAAACTCGATTTAGATCCCAGGGTAATTGTCGGAAACAAAGATTGTAAGCACCCCTACTCTTCTAGTATTTTCAATGTGTCAGCCATGAGTTATGGTGCACTAAGCAACAATGCAATAGAAGCGTTAAACGGAGGAGCACAAATTGGAAATTTTGCTCATAATACAGGAGAAGGAGGGATTAGTACCTACCATTTAAAAAACGGCGGAGACCTCATTTGGCAAGTCGGAACGGGCTATTTTGGTTGTAGGGATGAAAAAGGCTTGTTCGACCCCGAAAAATTCAAAGACAAGGCAGCTTATCCCCAAGTTAAAATGATTGAGCTGAAGCTTTCCCAAGGCGCAAAACCAGGACACGGAGGAATTTTGCCTGCGGCCAAAAACACAGAGGAAATAGCGGCGATTCGCCATGTTGTGCCACATACTACTGTTGCTTCCCCACCCTATCATACAGCCTTCAACAATCCAAGAGAACTGGTTCAGTTCATTGCAAGAATGCGTGACCTTTCTGGGGGCAAACCGGTTGGTTTCAAACTTTGTATTGGTAAAAAAAGTGAATTCATCGCCATTTGTGAAGCGATGCGAGAGCTTGACATCTACCCCGACTTTATAACCGTAGATGGAGCCGAGGGCGGTACTGGAGCTGCTCCACAAGAATTTTCCAATTATGTCGGAGTGCCTTTATTGGATGGTTTGGCATTTGTAGTCAATATGCTAAATGGTTTTGACATCAAAAAACATATCAAAGTATTTGCTTCAGGTAAGGTATTGACAGGTTTTCACATGGCACGCGTCATCGCATTAGGAGCTGATGGATGCAACTCCGCCCGTGCAATGATGATGGCACTTGGTTGCATACAAGCGTTAATGTGCAACACTAATAAATGCCCAACTGGTGTCGCAACACAAGATCCAAATCTTGTCGTTGGCTTGGACGTTACAGACAAAAAACAACGTGTGGCCAATTATCACCATCTTACCGTAAAAAGTTTTATGGAGCTCATTGGTGCTGGCGGTTTGCGTAGCTACAAAGAAGTCAATAGACACCATATCTACAGACGTGTATTCATGAACGAAATGCGTTCTTTTGAAGATATTTATCCATCAATGAATGTCGGTGCTCTGATTGATGGCAAGGGTTTATATCCAGACCGTTACAAACAAGATATGGCCGAAGCAACACCAGACCACTGGTAAATTGCCATAAATAATTGGCGAATGGCTCGATTTTCGAAAAAAGTTATTGTTACTTTGATGAAAATCGAGCCATTTTATTTTTATGAAACAATACATCCTTTCCGCATTACTACTTTTATGTTACACAAATGGTCTGCATGCACAGTCGTCCAATGAATTACCACTTATTCCCTATCCAAAAAATGTAGTGATTGAAAAAGACTCTGTTATTATCAACAATATAAAAGAGATAAGCGTTATTGGCGACTTTCCGAAAGAAAAAAAAGCGTTCCAAAAAGATTTTAATATTAGCAGTGTCTCCAACAGAAAAACTATTAAAGGAAAAACAGGATCAGCTACATTGTCGACAACGTCAGGAAGCAAACAAAACGTAGTTGTCATTTTCTCCAAAGTAGAAAATCTAGGTGCAGAAGCCTACCAAATGCTCATAAAGGACAATACAATTAAAATATATGCCAAGACTGAAGCTGGAGCATTTTATGCAGTTCAAACATTATCACAATTAATCACTCTTTACAGAAAAGACAACACGGTAAAACTTCCCAATATAAAAATTGAAGATAGTCCCACATACTCATGGCGTGGCTTTATGTTAGACGTTTCTCGTCATTTTTTCACATTGGAATACATCAAAAAGACGATTGATCGCATGTCTTTTTACAAAGCCAACAAACTACACTTACATCTCTCCGACGATCAAGGTTGGCGCATAGAAATAAAGCAATATCCTTTATTGACAAAGGTTGGCGCATACAGGACATTCAATAATCAAGATTCTGCGTGCATAGAAAAATCGAAAGAAAATCCGGATTTTGTCATCGATCCTAGATTTATCAAAACGGATAACGGAAAAACAGTTTACGGCGGTTACTATACACAAAAAGAGATGAAAGAACTGATTGCATACGCTGCTGAAAAAAACATTGAAATCATTCCGGAAATTGACATGCCTGGACATTTTAATGCAGCAATTAGAGCCTATCCTTTTTTGACAGGAACAACCAAAGCAGGCTGGGGCAAGGATTTTTCCGTGCCCATAAACCCTTGCCAGGAAAATGTCTATGCATTTACCCAAAATGTATTGAAAGAAATATTTGCACTTTTCCCAAGCAAATACATTCATATTGGAGCGGACGAAGTAGAAAAAACAACTTGGAAGTCAAACGATGCTTGTCAACAGTTGATGAAAGACAGTGGTATCGGTTCGGTTAACCATTTACAAAGCTATTTTATTCATCGTATGCAAAGATTTGTGGAAGCTAATGGTAAAAAAATGATTACATGGGACGATGCGTTGGAAGGAGGTGTCAATAAAAATATCACTATTATGTATTGGCGTTCTTGGGTGAAAAAAGCACCGGAAGAAGCTTTGGCAAATGGCAACGATCTTATCATGTCGCCTAATGAGCCATTGTATTTTGATTATCAACCTAACAACAATAGTATTTTCAATGTCTATCACGCAAAGATTGACAGAACGGAGCAGAACAATGCTCATTTACTTTTAGGAGGGCAGGCCAATCTTTGGACGGAAATGGTGCCTACGGAGAATCGAGCAGACTATCTCATATATCCACGCTATCTCGCTCTAGCCGAAAACCTTTGGACAAGTGATACAAGCGAATATGCTTCCTTTAACCACAGGCTTTCTCTTCACAATTCGATATTGGATGATATGGGAATCCATTATCGTTTGCCAGATCTATCTGGATTTGCACAAGAGAATGTTTTTGTAGATCAAGCCCTTTTAAAAATTAAGAATCCAGATAAAAAAAATTTTCAAATAAAATACACTCTTGACGGAAGTATACCATCTAATCAATCGTCCATTTTATCAGAAAATGGATTGACTATTGACAAAAATACAACAGTAAAAATGGCTGCATTCAATCGCAAGGGAAGTCGTGGAGATATTTATACATTGCAGTACAAAAAGGCACAATACCAACCAAATACAGTTTTGGAAAAATCTTTACAGTCCGGTTTACAGGTTTCTTACTATAAAGGTTTTTTCAATGGAACTTCTAGAATCAAAAACAATCCAGATTCTTCCTTTGCAACCACCATTTTTTCTGTTCCTACATCCATTAATGCACCTTCATTTGCGCTAGACTATAAAGGTTATATTGATGTACCTGAAACTGGTGTTTATTCCTTCTATTTGACATGTGACGATGCAGGTATATTGAAAATCGGAAATGAAATGATAGTTGACAATGACGGTATGCATTCGGCTTTAGAGAAATCAGGACAAGCCGCATTAAACAAAGGTTTACATCCAATATTGTTGCGTTTTGTCGAAGGCGGCGGCGGATTCACATTAAAATTACAGTATAGTTTCAATGGTTCTCCATTGGCAGACATTCCAGAAAGCTGGTTGAAACACTAAAAGAAATAGCCATCGAATTTCGATGGCTATTTCTTTTCCCATACTTGAAAACTATATGGGTCCGAGTTTTTATCATCTGCCGGAAAATCTTCGTTAGAAGTCAGTTTCCACTTTTTAGGATCTATTTCGGGAAAAAAGGTATCTCCGTTTTCTATCGTTTTATGCACTCTGGTAACAAGTAGTTTATCCGCTTTATCAATGGTTTGAGCATATATCTGTCCACCACCAATCACCATGATAACATTATAGTCCTTTTCCTTAGCGATAAATTGAGCATCGTTAAAAGTAGGAACAACCACTACGCCATCCGGCTTGTAATCTGGATTGTGTGAGATGACGATATTGAGTCTTCCCGGTAATGGTTTACCATGACCAAAAGAATCCAATGTCTTTCTGCCCATCAAAACAGGCAAACCCCATGTCTGATTTTTGAAATATTTTAAGTCAGAAGGCAAATTCCAAGGCATTTCTCCATCCTTGGCTATGACGTTATTTTCTGAAACGGCTGCTATCAATACTATTTGCATAAGATCTTTTTTAACTATTTAAACAAACTTTCTGCGATGGCGATACTTTCTGGTTTACCTACGTCGACCAATCGACCTCCAGAGTGATTAAAACCTTTTATGATGTTGTCATGTGCCAGATCCAAATAAGTATCTATAATGGAAAATTTTCCATTTTGTTTGATCATAGGAAAAATAATATCACTCAATACATGTACCCCACTGAAAGCATGAGGAATGTATTCTTTGGCGCTTCTTGCGATCTTGGTTTCTCCTGTTTTCTTGTTTTGCCAACCAACAAGTTCGTCTTGTTCATTGAAAAGAAGATAACGTGAAGTGGATCGATCTGTCATAGCTAAAGTCGCTATTGCACGTGTATACTTATGTTTTTCAATCATTTTACCCAAATCAAGATCCGTCAATATATCAACGTTCATCACAACAAACGCACCGTCTCCCACCAATAGATTATTCGCTTTTTTAAGCCCACCGCCCGTCTCTAAAACCTGCGTTGTCTCATCCGAAAATACAATATGGCTTCCCCATCCATTGTTTTGTCCAACAGCATCCTTGATCTGATCTGCAAAATGGTGGATATTGACTATTACTTCCGTAATGCCAAATTGCTGCAAATACTCTATGTTACGTTGCAAAAGCGGTTTGCCATTAACTATGGCTAGTGCTTTGGGATGTTGGTCGGTCCAGGGTTTGAGACGTGTACCCAAACCGGCTGCGAAAATCATTGCTCGCATGGGGAATTATGATTTTTGAATTATGATTAATGATTTTACAAAAACTGCTCACTGAATACTGATTACAGACTACTGTTACCTTGCCCAGTTTTCCTTATTGGTGTGGACGGCTTGCACTTTTAGATTGTATTTGTTACGAAGGTGCCTAGCTGTTTGTTCCGCAGCAAATACGCTTCTATGTTGTCCACCAGTACATCCAAAATTGATCTGCAAATGCTCAAACCCTCTTTCCAAATAGTTTTCTACCGAAATATCAATCAAGTCGAAAACACTATTTAAAAAAACATTCATCTTGGTTTTTTGTTCCAAAAAATCCTGCACTGGTTTGTCCATGCCGCAAAGCGTTTTGTATTCGTCAAAACGTCCAGGATTCAATATTCCACGACAGTCAAATACAAACCCACCACCATTAGGACTTTCGTCCGCGGGTATTCCTTTTCTGTACGAGAAACTATTGACTTCTACCTTAAGTGGCGTTTCGTCTGTTGCTTTTTTAGTCTCAAACTGTTGGATAACTTCATCCGAAACAATCAAGCGAAGCATTCTGTCAAATTCTGGCAAATCAATTCCCATCAAACGGTTTTCTACAAACCATTTTAAATTGCGTAATGCCAAAGGAATACTGGTCAAAAACTGCGCCTTTCGCTCAAACAAACCTCTAAAGCCATAAGCGCCCAATACTTGCAGCAAACGAATCAGTACAAAACCTTTGTATTGGTTGGTAAACAATCCTCTATCTAGTTCAGGTTGGAATTGGCAAACGGCATCAATATAATCGCTCAATAAACGTTCTTTCCATTCGTCACTTAATTGCGCCCGTGCCTGCCATAGCAAAGAAGCCGCGTCATATTGCATGGCACCTTTCATCCCACCTTGATAATCAATGAAGAAAACCTCTCCATTTTCTACGATTATATTACGGCTCTGAAAGTCTCGGAACATGAAAAACTTGAAACGACATTGCCGTAAATAAACCGCTAATGCCTCAAAGTCGTTCAACAATGCTTGCTTGTCATAGGGTTTTTCCAATGAATCGAGAAAATAGTATTTGAAATAAAGCAAATCACTCAGAATCGCTTCTTTTCCAAATTCACTGGCGGTTAGACATAGGGAATAATCCAAGCCATCATTACCGTTTATCTGAAAGCGTGCCAATGTCTGAAGGCTTTTTTTGTACAGATCATACACTTCCTCACAATGGCCTTTACTTTCCAACTCGTCCAATAATGAACGATTGCCTAAATCCTCTTGAAGATAGATCATTTTGGTATCATCTACAATGTAAACAGCAGGCACCGGCAATCCCTTAGTTTTGAAATGTTGGCTAAATGCAATGAAAGTTTCGTTTTCGACTATATTTCTGTTAAAAGTAGCAATCAAAGTTTTGCCATTATCATAAATACGAAAATATATCCGAGAACTGCCACTCTGGGGAAGTTTTTCGATACGATCAGCCTTTTTAGATGCATACTTTTGGTAAAGCTGCTCTATTTGTTCAGTAATATCCATTAATCAAACCAATATGAATGTTGTAAAAAATCTAAATGTAAAGAGCGGTAAAAATAACCCAAATATTTAATTTTCTTTGCAGACATAAATCAAATAAACCAATGGCATCTGAAAATACTTACACAAACAGTCTAGCAAATGAAACGAGTCCCTATCTATTGCAACATGTCCACAATCCAGTAAACTGGTTTCCGTGGGGGAAAGAAGCATTGGAAAAAGCACGTCTGGAAAACAAACCCATATTGGTAAGTATTGGTTATGCAGCTTGCCACTGGTGTCATGTGATGGCGCACGAAAGTTTTGAGGACGAGGAAACTGCCGTATTGATGAATGATTGGTTCGTCAACATAAAAGTGGATAGAGAAGAACGACCAGACCTCGATCATATTTACATGGATGCCGTACAAGCCATGAACAACGGACAAGGCGGTTGGCCTTTGAACGTATTTCTAACACCGGATCTGAAACCCTTCTATGGCGGCACCTACTTCCCTCCTGTCAATAGTTACGGAAGATTAAGTTGGAAAAATTTGTTGGCAACCATACACGATGCCTATCAGAATAAATACGACACAGTTTCCCTGCAAGCTGACAACTTGATGCAGCATTTGCACACAGCCAATGCTATTGGCAACCCGAGATCCAATCCAGGATTGGTTTCTCATGAACATTTACAGCAGATCGAAAAGGAGTTATTGACTGTATTTGATCAAGAGCATGGAGGCTTTTCCAAAGCACCCAAATTTCCGCAGACATTCGCAATCCAATATCTTTTACGTCAATACTATCACACAAAAAATCAGGACGCATTGCATGCCGCTACTTTTTCATTGGACAAAATGATTGCAGGAGGTATTTACGACCATCTAGCCGGAGGATTTGCAAGATATAGTACAGACAAATATTGGCAAGCGCCGCATTTTGAAAAAATGCTCTAC
>QFOI01000732.1 GCA_003241175.1 Pseudopedobacter saltans | reverse complement strand
CCAAAACAGTTGTGAAAATTCATGACATCCAATTCACGTGTCGTCTTGTTGATAAATGATATATCCAAACTATCATTTGATACTGTCAACTCTGATTTAGGAGCAGGCAATTCTGCTTTGGTTATTTTATATACACCTAACAACAACGTGGCTACGAAAGAGAGAAGCAATAATTTTTTAATCATAATAGCAATGTTTTCTTAAGGTTTCGCAAATATGTTGCCAATATAGAAGTATATTATTTTTCAATAAATTTTTCTAATGCACTATTTACAAGTATTACACTTTCATCATAACGCGGATATTTTTCAATATTTCTAACACTATGATTTTCTTTATTGACAGTTCCTATATTGGACTGAGCAGAAAATACACCTTCTATTAATAACCCATTTACAATACAAGTGGCTAAATAATCAGCATGTCCTGAAAATAAAGGAATTTCTTGTAGTTTTCGAGAGATGTATGGTTTGGCAACTGCCACTTGATGAGACTCAACACCCGTCATAGGTAACAATAGAAGGAATAAATATTCATAAGAATCAAACGCTAATAGCTCATCCCATGTCAAAAACCAAGCCTCAAAATGTCCACCTAGGCAACCGATGTATTGGTCATTTAGAAAGTAATTAATTTCATATTTTTCAAACTCGATAGTAAAAGACATTAAATCATTAAGCTTTCCGGTCATATATCTATTGTCATCACCCAATTCGTCTTCATTAAAAAATTGTTTTTCCCATTGAAACACATTATCTTGATTAATACCTAAAACATTCAACACTTCATCAATACTGATTTCCTTTTCCTCATCATATCCACGAAACCAACATAAATAGGCATACCAAAACAATGGATTTTGTTGTAATTCTTGTTTAGTAATTTCAGCGATCATCAAATATTATTGTATGTTAAAGAAATTTTAGTGTAAAATAGTAACTCTTTTACAAAAATTGGATGCTTATATTCGCATTATGCAATTTACTTGGCTTGTCCTGCAAGGTCCTTATGGTCTGATTGCGTTGTTTGGCGATGATAAGGTATTTACGGATAAACTAGACAGTCTTTTCGGCTCCCATAATAAACTTTTAGGTTCCGCCTGCTATTATTTCTTTATAGGAAATATAGGTTTTAGTATATGGTTTTCCATTTAATACAACCAACTGTATATAAATATTTTACTCTT
>QFOI01000731.1 GCA_003241175.1 Pseudopedobacter saltans | reverse complement strand
ATTATTAAAAAAATAAATAATTTATAAAGGGTTGAGAAACTTTCGTATATTTTGGTGTTATACGATTATTTCAAATCAAATAATTAATTTGCTTTAAAATGCCTATTAATAAGGCATTTATAAAAAACAGCATATTAAATTAAAGCATAAAAAAGCATAGAATTATGCTATTTGTTGAACTAATTGTTTTACCTTTGTATTAGATTGCACTACTTTAAGAATAGCACTGTTTATCAGGTTTCATTCAATTACACAAAGTTGCATAAAAACCAAATATTGACCTAACATTTATCGGCATGGCTTCTATTAAATTAATTTTGAGAGTTCAACAAGCAGATGCAACAGGCTCCTGCCCTCTTTACATTCGTCTAATAAAAGACAGAAAATCCAAACTTATTACAACCGGCGTAAAATTGAAGCCCAAAGATTGGGACGGGACAAATCAACGTGTAAAGAAAAGCATGAAGAACAGCGCTCGTCTAAATGCATATCTCGATCAAAAAGTTGCAGATGCTTCCGCCATGATTGCAGATTCTGAAAGGAGAACAAAGAGCATAACTGCAAAAAAACTTAAAGAAGCAATTAAAGGTAAAGACAGTGTTAATTTTATGGTTTATGCAAAAGCCAAATTGAAAAAATTGGAAAAAACCTATACCATTAACACATATGATAATTATTACTCTCAGCTACTGAAATTCGAAAAATTTGTAGATGATCGTGATTTCTGTTTCCATGATATTGATATAGTTTTGCTCCAGGATTATATGAACTATATGGCAAACACCCTGAAAAACAATAAAACTACTCAGAAGCTTGCAATGATAGTTTTATCTATAATCTTTAAACAAGCACAAGCCGAAAATCTTATTGATGATAATCATTATCCTTTTTCAAAACTCAAATTGGAGGTTGAACCAAGTAAAAGAAAATTCCTCACTTTAGAACAGTTTGAGAAACTCAGAAAACACAAGATATATGGTGTAGGAAAGGCAGAACTTTATCGCGACTTATTCGTTTTTGCTGTTTCTGCAGGTGGCTTACGTTTTTCAGATGTTGTAACGCTTCGTTGGAAGGATTATGATAAAGAACAAAACATTATCAATAAACAAATAACCAAAACAAAGCGGATGCATAGATTGAAAATTGGTGAAACATCAACAAAGATTATCCAAAAATATAAAATTGAAA
>QFOI01000730.1 GCA_003241175.1 Pseudopedobacter saltans | reverse complement strand
CAAAGTATTCAACTCGAAATTTTTCCATATCATTTTCATACGCTTTATTGGTAGAAATGCTATCAAGAATTTTTAAAGTAATAAAATATTTTATTGAATTTTCGTCAATATCAATTTTGAATTTATGAGCAGAAACAGAACTATTAGCTTCAATACTTATTTGAGCTTTTAAATTTGAAAAGATTATAATACTTAAGATAAAAACAATATTTCTAAAGTTCATTGTTTGCAGAGTTTTTGTGCTATTACAGCTAACGGTCCGCGGCTTGGCGCAGGAGCGGAAAAAAAAGCACAAAAGCTCAATTCAGCACAACTGCAAGCAAAACCGCTTGATGTTGCTAAATTACAAAACAAAAGCATAAATCAAGCGGTTTTTGCGACGAAAAAAGTACAAATGTTCAGCATTTATTCTTCAGCCGCTCTTGAGCCAAGCCGATGTTAGCTGCAGGTTTTATTTATATGCGTAATAACAGCTTTGGTTATATAATCGCTTTAAATTCTCCTTAGAAATCCACGAAAAGTTTTGTAACATAAAATTCTCAAATTTCGAGAATTCTATAAATGTTAATTCTTTTTCATTTTTTGCAGGATTATCATAAACAAAATCGTTCGCTATATTATTCACTTCTTTACAAACAGAGTTATATTTTTCAAGTTCAACAAGATTTAGATTAGGAAATTTATTTAGTAATCTTTGATTAATTGGCTTTAACCAATTTTCTCCAAATTCCATCGAAAAATCAAGTCCAATATTTAATATTTCAGGGTTTAAATTCATACACGTTTTATTTGTTCCAAACATCGTAGAATTCAGCTTTCGAAATTTCATTATCTATAAAATCGTCAAGTTCCAATGGTTGATCTGTTAGAAAACCAAAATCATCTTCAAGATTTTGTTCATCATAGTTTAGGATTTTACCATTTACAAATTTCTGAATTTGTTTAATTACATTTAGATTTTCATCTGTTTCAAAATAATATATTGAACGTCCCCAAGAATCAGTTAATTCTTCTCCAGTTGATTCATTCCAAATTTTCTTAAAATACCTTAAATTCATTGATGTAACGATAGTTTGTAAACTTGCAGCTAACGGAAAACTCATTGGCGATAGTGGCGGACAAATTTGGACTGAAAGATCCAAATTTGCACGACAGTGAGCCGATGTGTTTTCACAAAGCTAAGTTAAT
>QFOI01000122.1 GCA_003241175.1 Pseudopedobacter saltans | reverse complement strand
AACTTGCCAAACCTAAAGAACTAACACTACCTCCGTAGCGGGGCGCAAAGATAAGGGGCCTTTACTTAACAGGCAAATCTTTTCGAAGGTTTTTTGAAAAAAGTTTAAAAAAAACAAAAGGGAGGCCGAAGTCTCCCTTTTTACACCAATATAATCTATTTATTTTGCCATAAAGGCTTCAACTTCTTCTACTGTTTTGGGAGCAATACTATTTCCCAATATACTCGCTCCATTTGCTGTAATCAAATAATTATCCTCTATCCGAATACCACTGAAGTCTCTATATTTTTCCAACTCATTATAATTCACAAATTCACTCAGTTTATTTTGCGATTTCCATTCATCAATCAAAGCCGGAATAAAATATAAACCGGGCTCTATCGTAAACACAAAACCTGGCTCTAAGGCTCGACCAAGCCTTAAAGATTTCCACCCAAAGGCCGTTCCTTTTTTCAAATCATCCGTATAGCCAACATATTGCTCACCGAGATTTTCCATATCATGAACATCCAATCCCATCATGTGGCCCAAACCACATTGAAAAAACAATGTGTGTACATCATGCGCAACAGCTTCATCCAAATCCCCTTTTACAACACCAACTTCTTTCAAGCCACTGAGCAGCGCCTTGACAGCGACCTTATGTACATCTATAAACAGGGCACCTGGTTTACATGCTTGTACTGCAGCAGCTTGAGCATTCAAAACAGTATTGTACAAATGCTTTTGTACATCCGTAAATTTTCCACTAACAGGAGCGGTACGTGTAAGATCTCCTGCATAATGCAAAGCCGTTTCCGCTCCGGCATCACATAGAGCCAATTGTCCATTTTGCATTATTGTATCCCTAGCATGGATATGCAAAGTTTCTCCATTTACAGTCAGTATAATTGGATAAGACAATCGCCCTCCACTCCCAAAAGCTAACCCCTCCAATTGCCCAGCTACTTCATATTCACGAACACCTTCTTTTGTTTTACTAAAAAAAAGTTTGTGCATCTCTGTAGAGACATCGATCGCTTTGCTAATTTCCGCAATTTCTTCTGGCTGTTTGTGAGAACGCATTGCTACTACTGCTTTAATAAAAGCAACAGAAACATTTTCTTTAACTTCATTAATCGGAAAATGCAAAAAGCTACTTAGCTTAACCGAATGCTCATCTCTGTATGGTGGCAAAAAATGAATGACTTGTTTTTTACTCATAGCGCCATCCAGATAAGATTGTAAATCTTTCAAAGGACGAACGTCTTCAATTCCTGTGCCTGAAGCAACTTCTTCCAATCGTGGAGTCGGGCCAAACCATACAATATCATCTATGGAAATATTGTCGCCAAAAAGGATCTCTTTGTCATTATCCAAATCCATGACAAAATAAAGAGACGCTTTGTCCACACCTGCATAATACAAAAAGGTACTATCCTGACGAAAAGGATACGTATTGTTCCTAAAGTTCATCCCCGTCTCTTCATTTCCCAGGAAAAACAAAAGCCCTGAACCAAGTTTCTTTTTTAGTTCTGCTCTACGTTTTGTGTAAATATCTTTTGAAAACATTCTACTATTTTTTGGGTAGTAAAGTTACGAAATATTCCTACAAAAAAGCCCTTCGCAGGAAGGGCATCAAAATCTTATTGGTAATAATTGGTATCTAAATAAAACAAACCGTCTTCTTTTTTCCAATACCAGAATTTCTTGCTATAAATATAATACGTTCCTTTTCGTCCTGTCTTTTCCATACCTGAGGGCACATAAATAACTCTTGGTGGAACTGTATTGTATCTGGAAGCCATTGTCTGCGCTTGAGAGGGCGTAAAAGATCTGATACCTTTTAACGCAATCCAGTCAGGAGTGATATCCGCTGGCGTTTTCTCTGGATCAAGCAGCAATCGCCCATGACTATCCACTACTGTAAATGTTTTCGTGTAGACATTATTGGAAACTACTGGCGGAGGAGTAGAATCTGTTTCAGTCTTGACAGGAGGTCGATATACCTCCACCGAATCTTTCTGGTGTTTTGGACCAACTCTCGGATCGGTTTTGGATTGCGGCAATACATTGGGTTTATTGGTATTGGATGCGACAGGAATGGTCTTTTTACCACAAGAGGCTAAAACAACCAATAACGCCATACTCCAAAATAATCCTATTTTTTTCATCCTTTATTTTTTTTACAAATTGGTTAGCAAAAATGGTGCTTATTTTTAAGAGAACTATTTACTTTCAAAAAACGAAATCAAATCATTTATTGAGATCGTCTCTTGTTTATTGTATTTCATATCTTTAATCTTACATGTATTGTCAGACAATTCATTTTCTTCTACGATAACAAGGTATTGGAAATTTTTCTTTTTACCATAATTGAACTGCTTGTCAAACTTAGTAATATCAGGGTAGACTTCCGCAGGAATCCCATGGCTTCGCAAAGACGTCGCTATTGAAAAAGCCACTCTTCCCTCCTCTTCTCCAAGATTGAGTATCAATATATTACAAGATTTGGACGCATCCTCGGGAAATAACTGTAGCTCATCCATCACATCATAAATCCTATCAATACCGAAACTCACACCCACACCCGAAATGCCATCGACACCAAAAAGCCCCGTAAGGTTGTCGTATCGACCACCACCACCAATACTTCCCATCTGAACGTCTTTGGCCTTTACTTCGAAAATAATTCCCGTATAATAATCTAGGCCACGAGCCAGTGTCTGGTCCACAACAATCGACGCTTGCATTTCCTCAGTCAAATGACCTAATAAAAATTGGATTTCTTTCAAACCAGCAATAGCACTTTCATTTCCATCAACAAGGTTAGCCAATTGGGCAAGTTTACTGCTGTTGTCTCCATCAATAGACAAATATTTTTCCACTATGGCTACTTGATGTTCCAATAGACCACGTCCAAGAAGTTCGGCCTTGACTTTTTCCAAACCTATTTTGTCCAATTTGTCAATAGCTATAGTGATGGAAGTCAGTTTATCTTGCGCGCCACACAATTCCGCAAGTGCTGTCAATAATTTACGGCTATTGATGTGTATCTCAACAGGAACTTTTAGCTTATCAAAAGCTGTTGCATAAATCTGAGCTAACTCCACTTCATACAAAAGTGAATTGCTACCTACTACATCCGCATCACATTGATAAAACTCGCGATAACGTCCACGTTGAGGCTTGTCAGCTCTCCACACTGGCTGTATCTGAAAACGCTTATATGGAAAGGTTAGTGTACCACGATTCATGGCAACATATCTTGCAAACGGTATAGTCAGGTCATAACGCAATGCCCGCTCTGTAATACTTTTGTCCGTTTTGCCTTCCAATATATTTTCAAAACCTTTCTTGGTGGCTTCCGCTTTGTTAGGATTGTCTAATCCATTGTTCAAAATCTTGAAAATCAACTTATCCCCTTCTTCTCCGTATTTGCCCATAAGGGTTTCGACATTTTCCATCGCTGGTGTTTCCAAAGGCTGGAAACCATACAGTTCGAATACGGATTTTATAGTATTGAAAATAAATGCACGCATATAAACGATCTCTGAAGAAAAATCTCTAGTTCCTTGTGGTAATGAGGGTTTCAATGAAATATGAAATTAAAAAATTATAAACTTTGTTTGATTTCTTCGACAATAACATCACAAGCCTTATCGAGCATTTGATAGACATTTTCAAATGCAGCATTTGTATTTTCGAACCAAGGATCCGGAACACTTTTGTTTCTTCCTGGCTCTGACTTGTTCAGAATCAAATCGACTTTTTCTTCATCCCAGTCTTTGCCAGCAATATATTTTACATCATTGTAATTTTCACTGTCCATGACAAATATTTTGTCAAAATCAAACATATCACTCGCCGTGAATTTTCTTCCCTTTAGTTTGGAAATGTCAATATTATGTCGAAGAGCAGTGGATTGTGACAATTTATGAGGTGCCTCTCCTATGTGCCAACCGCCCGTACCAGCGCTGTCAACCTCGGCATCAATACCGGCAGACTCCAATTTGTGACGCAAAATACCTTCCGCCAAAGGACTTCTGCAAATATTACCAAGACAAACCATTAAAATCTTCATATCCTGCAAATATAAACAACCCAAAACAAACAGACGAATGAGGATGTCACAACGCAAAAAGAGAGGACCTACATCCTCTCTTTTCTTTATCCAAAACAATGATATTAAAATGTCTTCAATTTCGTTTGAAATGCCTCTTCAAACTTTTTCAGTTTAGGCTGTATTACAAAGTGGCAATAGGCCTGACCAGAATTGTTATTATAATAATTCTGGTGATAGTCCTCGGCGGAATAGAAATTAGTAATCGGTTCAATTGATGTCACAATAGGAGCATTGTAAGCCCCGGACTTATCCAATTGATCTTTATAAAATTCCGCTTCTTTTTTTTGTTCATCGCTATTGTAAAAAACAACACTTCTATATTGAGGACCAATATCATTTCCCTGCCTGTTAAGCGTAGTAGGGTCATGAACTTTCCAAAACACTTTCAACAACTCACTGTAGGAAATCTGGCTGGAATCAAATGTAATCTGGCAAACCTCCGCATAGCCAGTTTTGCCCGAGCATACTTCTTCGTATGTGGGATTGTCAATAGTTCCACCACTGTAACCACTAACAACTTTAGAAACACCTTTTAACCTTTGGAAAATCGCCTCGGTACACCAGAAACACCCTGTCCCGAACGTAGCTGTATCAATATTTGTATTGACCTTGGCTTCAACTTCATCTTTCATCGTATGATTTTGTTTTCTTTGTTCCGCACAGGATGTCATCATCATCCCGCCAGAACAAAATAACACCATTCTAAATAATAAATCCAAACGCATAACCTGAGACAAGTCAAATGACTTTTTGGTGAACTATCTTAAATAACACTACCAAATTTCATACATACAATTCAATAGTGTTTGTTAATTAACAACCCATAAAGCTTTCACCATTCGGTCTTTTCCTTGAATATCTTTTTTTAATTCAATGTCACTAAAACCTAAAAGAGCAAGTAAATTTACGACTTCTTTTCCATATTGTTCATTTATTTCAAAGAATAGATAACCTTCAGATCGTAAAGTTTTGGATGACAATTCCGCTATCTTACGGTAGAAAAGTAAAGGATCAGAATCAGGAACAAAAAGCGCCATCTCTGGCTCGTAATTCAAAACATTTGTATGCATGTCCTGTTTTTCCATCTCTTTTATATAAGGAGGATTACTGACTATAGCATCCAGCTTCTTACCAATATCAATATTATCTACCGCCAAAATGTCCATTTGCCTAAAATCAACAGCAGTTTTCAATCTCCGGTTGTTTTCTCTGGCAATAGCCAAAGCCTCCTCAGATTTATCAACCGAAAAAACATGCAGATGGGGTTTAAGTTTGGCCAATGTAATTGCTATACAACCACTACCCGAACCAATATCCAAAACTGTCCCCGGCAAGTCTCTCATTGTTTCCATAACCCATTCCACTAATTGCTCCGTTTCGGGTCTAGGAATCAATACACCCTCTTTTACATAAAAAGAGAAACCATAAAACCATGCTTCCTCCAACACATATTGGACAGGACGTTGTGCAAGAAGATCTTTAGTCCATTTTTCCAAAAGCGTTTCCTGATCCAATGTTACAATAGCGTCTTTCTTAATTAAAGATTGAATACGGTCCAACCCGGTTAATTTTTCCATAACCATTGCTGCGATGGAAGCCGCTTCTCTCTGATCGTAAATAGTAATAAGTATATCCAGCAAATGCTTTTTTGCCTCTTGAATTGTCATGTTGCAAATATACTCTACCCAACATCATTTATCTTTGCCGCGATGATGACGGACGAGTTATATATGCGCAGATGCCTTGAATTGGCAATAAGAGGCCAAGGTCACGTTGCCCCCAATCCGATGGTTGGGTCCGTTTTGGTGTATAAAGACAGGATAATCGGAGAAGGTTACCACCAATTGTATGGACAACCTCATGCAGAAGTAAATTGTATCTATAGCGTAAAAAATGAAGATAGGCATCTAATTCCCGATGCGACCATCTATGTATCACTGGAACCCTGCGCGCATTTTGGCAAGACACCGCCATGTGCCGACCTTATCATCAGAAACAACATCAAAAAAGTGGTTGTTGGTTGTCGCGATCCATTTGAAGCCGTTAACGGGAAAGGTATAGAAAAACTTTTGGCAGCAGGGATTGACGTGCAAATGAGCAGTATTGAAAAGGAGTGTATTTTTTTCAATAGAAGATTTTTTACTTTTCATAAAAAGAAAAGGCCATACATCATCCTCAAATGGGCCCAAACACTTGATGGTTCTATCGCTTATGCAAATCAGGAAAAAGAAGAACGGTTATTTATTTCCAATAATATAGCTAACAGAGAGGTACATAAGTGGCGCCATGACGAAGCAGCCATTTTAGTCGGTACGCAAACAGCTATGTTGGATAATCCATCTTTAACCAATCGTCAATGGAAGGGGAAATCACCTATCAGACTAGTCATTGACAAACATGGAAAGATTCCGCTCAACTATAAAATATTCAACGACGAAGCGGATACTGTGATATTTTCCTATCAAGAAAACTATAAAAATGAAACCACAACGCAGATACAATTATCGTCGCAAAAAGATGATCTTACTCAGATAATGGATTATTGCTACCAAAACAACATACAAAGTATATTGGTTGAAGGAGGAAAACAATTATTACAATCTTTTTTGGATAAAAACATTTGGGATGAGGCACGCCTTATCACCAACGAAAATCTTATCATCCAAAATGGATTAAAAGCACCTAGTTTTAACAATAATATAAAAGCAACTGAACATTATAATCTAGACGACAATAAGATTGACATTATCCATCATTCAGATCCACACGAACTATAAAAATGAGTACAGACGCTAATTTCTATCATACAATATCCAATCCCGCACATACAGAATTTAAAGACAAAGGCAGCAAATTCCTAGCATATGCCTATCCCATAAAAAATATAGATGATTTCAAAAATCATTTATCCGAACTTAAAAAAGAGCATCCCAAAGCCAACCACTATTGTTTCGCCTATAGACTAGGAACGGATGGCAATAATTTTAGAGCGAGTGATGCTGGAGAACCTTCCGGAACTGCAGGAAAACCTATATTGGGACAGATAGACAGTAAAGGATTAACAGATGTATTGGTTCTTGTCGTCCGTTATTTTGGAGGTACTTTACTAGGTGTCCCTGGATTGATCAATGCCTACAAAACGTCCACATCCCTTGTATTGCAACTTACTCCTATTGTAAGAAAACCATTAACTCTAAAAATCCAACTCGATTTTGACTATACAAAAATGAACGAAGTCATGCAATGGGTAAAGAAAATAGATGGAAACATATTGAAACAAGACATGCAATTATTTTGTCAGTTTATAGTTGAAATAGAAAAAGCAAAAAGGCAAGAGGCCGAAATTTTGCTAACAGACATAAGAGACATTGAGGTGAAATGGATATAAGACAAAAGCGTTTGGATTGTTACCAAACGCTTTTGTTTTATTTACTTGCTGTTGATTTTCTGGTATTGGGATCCGTAATAATAAATTGTTCAGGTCTGAAAGGTTCGAAAAGTTCGTATTTGTTTTTTGGACGTCTATAATCATAAATACGAAATCCCCTAATCTCCATTTCGGAAAAATCATTCACTTGTTGAATGGGCGTAATTTTTCCGGTAACACTGCTTATTTTTTTAATACGAATAGGCTTTTTATTTTGGAAATACATATCCAATATATCCGAAGAAGATCTATCCACTCCAATATATTTGTTCAATGCGTCCAGAATATAGTAAACGCTTTCAGCAGAGCCTTTTGCTCTTACACTGTCAATATTGCCATTGGAAAACATCGCGTTAATACTTCTACCTCTAACTTGATTGAAGAAATTATGCGAACTAACAGTATCGACACGATTAATCGCTACCGCATTTTCAAATACATAAACACGCTTAGGACGTTTATTTTCAGTAAACATAAAGATTGTATCACCAACCAGTTGATTGCCATTAGTCCAAACAACAGGATTCTTGAACAGTCTAAACGTAGAATCTTCTAATGAGTAAAAAAGACTATCGCCAATACCTTGCATAGAATCCGAAAAAATACGAACATGGTAATGGCCTCTTAGATAGCGATCATTGTCCTGGTCGTTGCCTTTGTTTTTAGCCGTATTAGTTGTTGTCTTTGTCACTTTTTTGTTGGAAGGTGGTACTTGCTTTGCATTGTTTTTTTTCGGTTTCGCTTCTGCGATCGTACTAGTGTTATCCATTTTAAATCTTGGATAATCGATTATGCGTGCAGAATCTTTTTGATCAGCAGACTCTATTTTTGGAGTTTCAATGATTTTGTGGACAGCAATTTTACTGTTGCCAACCGCAGCTGGCATGGAATCTACCACGATTTTGGAACCTTTTTGTGGCAAAGTCATACGAACTACGTTTTCATTGGTTTCAATTGTAGGTCTAATGACGCCACTCGTATCCACCTTGCGCTCTGTCATACGATAGCGATCTAAACTATATTGGTTGTCTGATCCGCTTGCCTTAAGTGTACTCAATCTTCCAGAATACAAAGTGTCAGCAGCTATATACAGGGAATCAGCGCCCACTTCTTGCTGCAAAATCGCTACAGGATTTTCTGCGGCTCTAAAAATGCCTTCATTACGATTGGTCCACATATGGTTACTCACCAATACTAAATGTTGAACCGTATCTTTAAAAACAACTCGCCCAGTTGCCTCTCCATACCCAGTAGCGTCTTCCATAGCAACATCGTCAGCGATCAAGGTTGAAGTACTGTCTTTCAATGTTGGACGTTTACCAAAATAGGCTGTTTTCTTAAGCAAATCATAATAACCATCGGAAGTTAAAACCTGCCTATTGTTACCTACATTGATAACAGTAGGGACCGTAAACGTCGCAATTTTGGAATCACTATTGTACAATAGCGTATCCGTATCTATCACATATTGAGGAT
>QFOI01000121.1 GCA_003241175.1 Pseudopedobacter saltans | reverse complement strand
GATGATTATCCAGAATCGATACACACAGACAAGTATCTGATGTACAGTCTGGAATCCATGTATAAATATGCAAAAATGAGTCTGTTGGAACATCAAATCGAACGTTACAACAAGGTAAAGGAAGAATGCGATGATTTTACCAACAGATTTCCCAATAGTCCCTTCATAGAAAAGGTGAAGGATTATAAACAGTTGTCCAGTAACGAAATTGAAAGTACTCAAAACTTGATAAATAAAATAAAAGATGAGCAAGCTAAGGAAACAAATAAGTCCTAATACCCCAACTGTAGTACAGACTCGTAGTTTGGTGGCTATTAAGAACGAAACAGGGAATCTTTACGAATCCATAGCTATTATGTCCAAAAGATCTAACCAGATCAATGTTGCTATGAAGGAAGAATTGCATAGCAAATTGGAAGAGTTTGCTTCGCATACAGATAGCCTTGAAGAAGTGCATGAAAACAAGGAACAGATCGAGATATCTCGTGCTTACGAAAGAATGCCTAATCCTGCATTGTTGGCAATACAAGAATTTATCGAAGATAAAATCTACTTCCGTAATAACGAAGAAGAGGATTTGTTCAGATAGTTTTCTGATTTCGTAGACTTTATAAATCTATTATTGCCATCACACAATAGTGCGGTGGCTTTTCTAGTTTTTACTAAAAGAACGTATTAACAGTAACGATGCTAGCAGGAAAGAAAGTATTGATAGGCATTACAGGCAGTATCGCAGCCTACAAGATCATATATCTAGTCCGACTCCTCCGCAAGTCTGGGGTAGAAGTCAAAATAGTGATGACAGAGGCTGCGTCAGATTTTGTTTCGCCTTTGGTATTGGAGACTCTGTCTGGCAACAAGGTATTGGACTCATTGACAGATGCCTCTACCTGGGCCAACCACGTTATGTTAGGTCGTTGGGCCGATTTGATCTTGGTGGCGCCAGCGAGTTGTAATACCATAGCCAAAATGGCCAATGGCATTTGCGACAATCTATTGCAGGCCATTTATCTTTCTGCAACTTGCCCTGTTTGGATAGCTCCTGCAATGGACGAGGATATGTGGCTGCACCAAGCAACCAAAAACAATATTGCAAAGCTGGTATCTTATGGAAACAGGATATTGGATGTAAAAGAAGGTGAATTGGCAAGCGGATTGTTCGGGCCAGGACGTCTAATGGAGCCAGAAGACATCGTTACGGAAATAGAAGTTTTCTTTCGTGAGAAAATGTTTACGGGAATAAAAGTGCTAATTACTGCGGGACCGACATACGAAAATATTGATCCTGTCCGGTTTGTGGGGAATCATTCTTCCGGTAAGATGGGATTTGCTTTGGCAGAAGCTTTTTATTTGAATGGAGCAGACGTTGTATTGATAACAGGGCCTGTTCATTTGCATACCAAATATCCTGCAATTAAAAGGATCGATGTTGCTTCTACGAATGAAATGTATGAGGCTGTCCAGGTACATTTTAAGAATTGCCAGATAGCCGTACTAGCGGCGGCAGTGGCAGATTTTTATATTCCGAACAAATCGGAAATAAAAATAAAAAAACGTCCCGAACAAAAAGGTTTGGACTTACACCTAGAAGAAACGAACGATATTTTGAAATCTTTAGGACAAACCAAGTCGGAAGATCAGCTTGTTGTGGGTTTCGCATTGGAAACCAACAATGAATTGGAAAATGCAAAGAAAAAATTGAATTCAAAAAATGCAGATATGATTGTATTGAATTCGCTTCAAGATGAAAACGTAGGATTTGGAAAAGATACCAATAAAGTGACTTTTTTGCTTAAAGATGGTTCTATCATTGAAAATCCGGCGTTATCGAAGAAAGAAGTTGCAGATAGGATCGCAATGCAAATTGCTCAGATCGGTGGGTTGCCAACAAATGAAATATCATAGAGATGAAGATGCAAATTGTTATATTAAGGTTTAGCGTTCTATTGGTTGTTTTTAGTTTGATCAACGTAAGCGTTGATGCGCAAGAGTTTCAAGCTAAAGTAACTGTATTGTCCCAACAGGTAAACAATACAGTGCCTAAATCTAATTTTACTACGTTGCAGACACAGCTAACGAATTTAATCAATAACAGAGCATGGACCAATGACAAGTTCCTACCGCAGGAACGAATCCAATGCAATTTTATCTTCAATATTAGTGCTGCTGACGATCAAGGCTATTGCAAAGCCATACTGACAATCCAGGCTGCTCGACCTGTTTATAATTCGTCTTATCAGAGTGCATTGATCAATCATCAAGACAATGATATTGTGTTTAAGTATTTGCCTAACCAGAATATGGATTTTAATGAAAATCGTATTACTGGTGGAGATCCTCTAGTATCCAATCTAACGGCTATTGTGGCTTTTTATTTGGATATTATATTGGGTTACCACTATGATTCCTTTTCGATGAATGGAGGTAGTACCTATTTTAAAAAGGCGCAAAATATAGTTGTGGCAGCACCACAATCCAATGATATTGTTGGTTGGCAATCATTTAATAGTATCAGGAATCGGTATTGGATTGCGGAGAATCTAAACAATCCACGTTATAATATTTTGCCGACGTTTTTGTATAATTATTTCAGAAAGGGATTGGATCAAATGTATGATGCGCCTAACGATGCGCAGAGCAATTTATATCAGGCGCTTCTTTCGTTACAGCAGATGAATCAACAAAATCCGAATACTATGTTTATTCAAATGTTTATGCAGCAACGCTTTTCGGAACTGTCTGGCGCATTTAACAATGCAATGCCTCAAGTTAAATCTTCGGCAAAGGATTTACTTTCTCTATTGGATCCTGCAAACGCTTATAAATACAATAATCTGTGATTAAGAGAATAATAATAGTATGTGGGCTTATCTCTTACTTGATTGGCTGTAAATCAGACAAGATACCTAGTGATGTATTGACTCCAAGCGAACTGAAGGTGGTAGTGTGGGATCTAATGGCGGCGGGCGAAGTAAAGATGTCTGATACGTCTTCTGTGGTGAGGCTCCACCTAAAAGATTCTGCCACGGCAGCGTTTAGTTACGTATTACAACTACACAAAATGTCGAAAGAAACTTTTTTACATAGTCTAAAGTATTACGAAGCACATCCGGATAAGGAGAATGAATTGTTAGACACTCTAATAGCATACAATGATCGTCAAGTAAAATTGTATGAGGAAAAATACAAGAAATCAGATTCTGCTAAGAACAAAAAAGCGACTCCAATAGATACCATTATTTCCTCTCCACCTAAACCCGAAAAGCTATCAGAGAAGCCAGATAAGGACACGGCAAAGCCTGTTGAAGCTACGCCACTTCCTGTACCTAAACCTATATTGAAGCGTAAATTGTAAAAATATTATTTTGTGTTTTTCGTATAACATTTTCTTAAAAGGTTTGTTAGAAATTATAGTGTGGTAAGAGTCTAACTTGATAGAGTAATTCTGTATGCTAAAACTTTATAATGAGATAACAATGCGACAAGTGTTGGGAATAGATATCCGAAAAAAAACGTTTTTTACTTTTCTGTTAACCGTCTGCATATTGTCTGCTGATGCACAGTTGTTTTTGAACAATAGATTAAAGCCTTATTTTAAATCGAGTAGAGATAGTACCATGACTCTGAATCCTGTAAGTAAGGATTCCATGTTTTCAGCGGACGTTACCAATCAGACCAAAAAATATTTTTGGAGAGCGGCAGGTACTTTATTGTTGACTGAGGCCGCGCCTTTGTTGTATGATCGTTACATTGCAAACCAAGAGTACGCTCGTATTTCCTTCAAGACTATAGGCAGCCATTTTAAGTATAGTGCTTGGCAATGGGACGACGACGGTTTTACGGAGAACCAGTTTGGGCACCCTTATCATGGCAATCTTTTCTTTAATACCTTTCGAAACAATGGCTATAGTTATTGGCAATCGGTACCAGCGGCATTCATGGGTAGTTTTCTTTGGGAATCCATTGCCGAAAACCAAAATCCTGCGCCTAATGATTTGATCAATACAACAATGGGCGGGATGACACTTGGTGAAATGACTTACCGTATTGCTCACAAAATACTTAATCCTCATAAAAAAGGCTTTAGTAGAACATCCCGTGAGATATTTGCTACTATGGTTAACCCAGTCATGGGATTTACTAGAGCCACCACAGGTAAATGGGGTGAAGTTTCTCCTGATCCAAACTATACAGATCCTGCAACCTTGTTCTCTACACTTGATTTCGGTGTTAGGCGTTTCAACAATAAAACAAGTGATGTTTTTGGAGAAGGGAAAAATGCGATATTTGGAAGAGTATCTCTTTTGTATGTCGACTCTACGGCCTCATTAAGCACTCCATTTAGAGAGTTTTTCGTTAGGGCAGAACTTGGTAATGACGATAGCGCCGTTATCAATAACTTAAGCGTATATGGATCCTTGGCGGCTTGGGATATCGGAGGAGATGAAAATTCGATTCAGAGACTTGTTGTAACTATCAACTATGATCTCTATCACAATTCGGCTTTTTATTTCGGTGCACAAGGTTTTAATATAGGCTGGCAATCTCATTACTATTTGCCTAAATCTGATCTTACTGGGATAGTTAGTGTTGGGCCGATTGCATTGGCGGCAGTTCCCAACCAGTATCTACACTACGGTGCCAATAGACGTTATGATTACGGTTCGGGTGGTGGTGCAATTGCCAATATATCTTACGCTTACAATAAAAGATTTTTTGTAGATCTATTGTACAGAGGCAGTTATGTACGAACTATAAGTGGGCTTAAAGGAACATATTATTTTTTAAACAACTATGTAGCAAGTGTTGGATATCGTGTTTGGAAAAATATTAGTTTGAATGTTGAGTATTCTGATCTTACTCTAAAAGACTACTACAATGACTACCCAGATGATACGAAACGTTATCCTATGGGACGCTTTTTTGTGCGTTATATGATTTTTTAATTAACGTTAATTAGATAATGCGGTCATATGTTTACAATTTTTTTAAGTACTATTGAATATTGGGGCAAGAAATATCTATCTATTTTGTAGATTAAATGATTTTTTCTAACTTTAGGGGAGACGGCTGTGGCTTTTAAACTAATCTAACAAAACCCCTAACCTTATGAGAAGTCTATTTGTTCTTGTATTTACTTCTGTTGTTTTATGGGCTGATGCTCAATACCTATTGGAAGAAGATTTTGATTTTACTGTTGATGCTGTGGCCGGTGTTAATGACTGGGTACACCAAAGCGGTACCACCAATTTTATGCAAACTATAAGTCCAGGTCTTACCTTTCCAAATTATCCAGGATCTGGTGTAGGAAAGGCTGTGCGAGTGAATGGCGTAGGCGGAGAAGATGTTTACAAGAAGTTTTCTTCAAGGACCAAACTTTATTACAGCTTCATGTTAAAAGTCGTACCAGCTACCAACACCGTTAAAACAGGTTATGTTGCTTTTTTAGGGAAGGAACAAAATACTGGTGTAAATGGCAATGTGAATGGTAATTATTTTGCTAGAATTGGAATTCAAACGCAGGGGGATGGTACTTGGAAAATTGGAACTTCTAATTGGGCAATTCCTAGTACTTCTAGTACTCCTATGAATCCAATATTTAGTTCCAATGCATTTCTTGTCAACAAAGTCTACGCAGTTATAGTTTCGTTGGATATGTCTAATAACTATAAAGTAGCCATGTGGGTTAAGGAGGATCATTTTCCTAATTCAGAAGTAGAGGCAGGGATCCCAGATGTAATATTTTTCAATGCACCCAATACAGCAGCACTTCCTACCAGTGTTGATGTTATTGGTTTAAGGCAAGATGCGGATTGTCCAAATGTTGTTATGGATGGTATTCGTGTATTTGATAATTGGGGTTCATTTGTTTTACCGTTAAAATTAATTTCTTTTGGCGTACAACACGAAAATAAAAACTATGCATCCTTAAAGTGGGAAACAGTTTCGTCCATTAATGTCGACAGATTTGAAATTGAAAAAAGTATGGATTCAAAACTATTTCAATATATTTCATCGATCAAGTGTGTAAATAAATCTGATAAAATACAATATAATTTTAAGGATTACAATACTAGAGTTGAGACTATTTATTATAGACTGAAAATAGTCGATTTCGATGGTAAGTTTGTTTATAGTTCTGTTGTGGTATTGAAGGAAGATTTATCATCGACTTTTAAGATTGGTAATCTTGGAGGACGTAAAATTAGAGTCTTTCATTCAAATGTAAAGGCTGCAAAGTTTATTCAAATTTTGGATTTCAATGGCGTCTTACGAAAAGTGGTTACGGCATCCGCCGGTCCTTCTACAGAAATTAATTTGTCAGAATTACCCGTTGGCAATTATATATTGCAAATAGGTAATGCTACGTCAACAATATCACAAAAATTTGTGTTGCAATAAATGCATTGAATAGAATTGATTAATTTTGAAGTATATTTCAGTACTCGCACAATCATGACTATCCAATATAAAAAATTATCACAAGCTCAGGTGTTGCTAATGGCAGCAGCGGCAGGTATCTCTGTTGCCAATATCTATTATGTGCAACCCATTTTGAAATATATTTCACGAGATTTTCATGTTGTTGATGCTCAAGCAGGGTCATTGTCCATGTTAGCTCAGGTTGGATATGGATTAGGTTTGTTTTTTTTGATTCCTTTAGGTGATAAATTAAGTAGGAAAAATCTATCCCTGATTTTACTGTTGCTTTTAGCGTTGACGTCTACAGGAATAGCATTTACTCATTCATTTCCCTTGTTGATGTTGTTAAGTGTTTTGATTGGGATATTTTCGGTAACACCTCAGATTCTAATACCCCTCGCAGCCTTCATTAATGCGGATACAAGAGGGAAAACGGTTGGTACTATATTGAGTGGTTTGCTCATTGGTATACTAGGGGCACGAGTTCTTAGTGGTTGGGTTGCAACGCACTGGGGATGGACTATGATATATAAAATTTCGGCAGTTCTTTGTTTGGTTCTCTTTCTACTGTTGAAGAAGTCTATGCCAGATGTGCCGAGTACCTTTTCCGGAAACTATGCGTCTTTATTGAAGTCAACAGTTCTGCAAATTAAAAAACATGCTCTTTTACGGGAGGCATCTTTGATGGGTGCGTTGCTGTTTGGTACATTTTGCTCCTTCTGGACGACTATAACTTTTTATTTAAGTGATAGTCCTTTCAACTATAATTCTGAGAAAATAGGTTTGTTTGGTTTAGTGGCCATTACAGGTGCTATGATGGCTCCATTGGTTGGTCGGATTGCAGACAAAGGTAAAGTTAGATTAGCATTAAAGATAAGTGCTGTCATGACATTGGCGAGCGCTTTTATATTTAAGTTTTTTCCAACATCCTTATTGGGATTAATAGTTGGAATTGTTTTGTTGGATGTTGGTGTGCAGGGAGCTCAGGTTTCCAATGCAGCACGAATATACGGTTTGGATAAGGAATCGGGTAGTCGTATCAATACGGTATACATGACAAGTTATTTTTTGGGAGGAGCCAGCGGAACAGCGGTTGGACTATACTGTTGGTCTAGTGGAGGATGGTCAATGGTAACGATGCAAATGATTATTTGGAGCATGTTGGCATTGGCTACAATTATAATAGGTGGTAGATTATTGTCAAATCATAAAACTAATAAAAATGAAAAAGGAAAGTAAAATAGGTTGGATTGGAACTGGTATCATGGGAACTGCGATGGCTAGTAATCTTTTAAAAAATGGATTTAGTGTTAATGCCTATAATCGAACTACAGAAAAGACGAAAGAACTAGAAAGTAAAGGAGCTAAAGTTCTATTGTCTCCTTCTGCTTTAAGAGATGCGTCAGATATCATTTTTCTGATGCTGACAAATGACAAAGCATGTGAAAGTGTTTTTACAGAAAAAGAAGGATTGCTTGATGGTTATATTGGCGAGGGGAAAGTTATAGTCAATTGTAGTACTATATCACCGGCTATATCTGTAAAATTAGGCAATTTGGCTAAAGAAAATGGTTTTCAATATTTAGATGGACCAGTTTCCGGCAGTGCAGGTGCGGCAAGGGAAGGTTCTCTTCTTTTTCTAGTAGGGGGAGACAAAGATATATTTGAAAGGATTACTCCAATCCTCGATGCAATGGGCAAAAAGAACTATTATCTAGGAGCTGTTTCTCAAGGAAATAAAGCTAAACTTGCCATTAATTATCTAGTGGCAATAGACTATTTGGCTATTGGGGAAACTATACATTTTGCGGAATCGATGAATGTTCATCCTGACGATATGATGGACATTATTAACAATAGTGGTGTTGGTAATGTTACGAGTCGAATAAAAACTGATCCGATAGTCACAGGCGATTACAGCAATATTGCATTTGCATTGGACAATATGTTGAAGGATTTAAAATTGGCCAAGGATGCAGGTAACAATGTCCCTCTCTCCAATACAGTTTTGGATACTTATTTAGATGCATCCAAGGCCGGTTACGGAAATAAAGACGTAATGGAGGTATTAACCTATTTAAGGAAAGACTATAAACCGTCCTAATCCTTTAGTTCATTTAATTTTCTTAGGTATTTTTCGATGGCTTGTAGACCAACTAAAGTACCTTGGAAAATAGGATTTCCTATGTTGTCTTCGGCTCTGATGGTATAAGTATGGATGGTTTTTTTTAAATCGTTGACAACTATTGCATCATCAATTTTGTGATTTCCAGGCTCGGGAATATTTGTCTCTGCGAAAAAAGTCTTAAGACGATTCAGTTCTTGTTCCCATTCTGATTTGGACGAAAAATTCATGTTGCAAAGAAATTACTTATTTGCATAAATGAAAAATAATGTTATTGTCTTATTATTGATTTTTATAAGTAGATATCCCAGTTAGTAAATAGTTCTTTAATGTTATTGTTATCCAATACAATAGCGATTACATCAAACTGAATTTTTTTCCATTGAGGATATTGGTATTGGTATTGTTCGGCAGCATTTTTCAAAAAAATCATTTTTTTCAAATCACCGGCATATCCATTTAAAA
>QFOI01000729.1 GCA_003241175.1 Pseudopedobacter saltans | reverse complement strand
ATCTTTCGAAGTGTAAAAAACCTGTTCGGACACATAATCTTCCGGCCTGAATTTTACTTTGGGCTTCTGATAGATCTCCGATTTTCCTGACGCTACATTATACTTGTAAATAGTTCCCGGCGTAATATAGTTGGTAAATGAGTAATAGATATCTTTATCCTCTTTTTTGCCGCCAAATCCAGAAACTGTTCCTTTGCCTGGTAATGCAATTTCTCTTACCATTTTCCCCGTTTTGTCAAATTGCTTCACAAGGCTGATGGCATCTTTCATATATTTTCCGAAGAAGTAACCGCCAGCTTCGGAAACGCTGAGTACATTCTCCGTTTCCGGGATTACATCTTTCCAGTTTTCCGGGCTTGGATTTTTGATGCTTACTTTCACAAGCCTCATATTCGGAGCATCTTTATCGGTGAAGATGAAAAGATCATCACCTTGCGTGTCTACAATATCGGCATTGATGTCAAAACCTTTGTTGATTTGCACAAAATCGCCACCGTTTTTCAGATCTTTTATATAAAGTTCGTTTCCGTTGGTTGCATTGGCCGCAGAGATGATGAGAAATCTCTGATCTTCTGAAACACCTGCAGACAGATATCTTCTGGGTGTTTTTTCGCCGCCGAAAATCAGCTGGTCTTCGGATTGTTTTGTGCCCAGTTTATGGAAATAAACCTTGTGTTTATCCGTCATTCCGGAAAGTACGGTTCCTTCTTTTGGTTTGTCATAGCTGGAGTAGTAGAAACCTTCATCACCTTTCCAAGCAATGCCACTGAATTTCACATCAACAATCGTCTCATCTATTTTTTTGTTAGAAATAGCATCGATAATGATGATTCTATTCCAGTCGCTTCCGCCTTCAGAAATAGAGTAGGCGGCAAGGTTTCCTTTTTTGTTGAACGACAGGTTGGAAAGTGAGGTAGTGCCTTTCTCAGAAAACGTATTAGGATCCAGGAAAACCTCGACTTTTTTGGTTTTGTTATTGGTTCTGTAAAGTACCGATTGTGCTTGTAACCCGTTATTTTTGTAATAATAATTATAATCACCTTCTTTGAACGGTGCTCCTATTTTTTCATAGTTCCAGATGTCCCGCAACTGATTCTTAATGGTTTCTCTGAAAGGGATTTTGGAGAGATAGTTCTGGCTGTAAGCCACCTCTTCGTCCACCCATTTTTTTGTAGCTTCGGAATCATTTTCCAGATCCC
>QFOI01000728.1 GCA_003241175.1 Pseudopedobacter saltans | reverse complement strand
ATAAAGACAAAATTATTACTGCCATTCATAAGCATTATTCTGTTCAGGAATGGTCTGATTTTCTGAAAGATAAAAACGATGACTTCTATCAATACATTGCATTGAGTACAGGAATCGGAAAAGCCGACGAAGAGAAAATCAAAACGATCTTGGATGCTAATCCGAAAATCCAATTTCTCTGCATTGATGTTGCGAATGGTTACTCAGAGCATTTTGTAGAGTTTGTGAAAAAAGCACGTCAGAATTTTCCTGATAAAATCATTATGGCGGGCAACGTGGTAACCGGCGAAATGGTAGAAGAATTACTTTTGGCAGGTGCCGACATCATCAAAGTGGGGATTGGTCCTGGTTCGGTTTGTACCACGCGTGTAAAAACGGGAGTTGGCTACCCGCAACTTTCAGCGATTATAGAATGTGCCGATGCAGCGCACGGTTTGGGTGGTCAAATCATTGGCGATGGCGGCTGCAAAGTTCCCGGAGATGTTGCGAAAGCTTTTGGTGGCGGTGCCGATTTTGTGATGCTCGGCGGTATGTTTGCCGGACACGACGAAAGCGGTGGCGAACTGATCACAGAAAATGGAAAAACATTCCGACTATTTTACGGAATGAGTTCTCAAACAGCGATGGATAAACATTCCGGAGGTGTTGCAGAGTATCGTGCTTCCGAAGGAAAAACCGTGAAAGTTCCTTACAAAGGTCCGGTTGCGGAAACGGTAAAAGATATTTTGGGAGGCGTTCGTTCTACTTGTACTTATGTGGGTGCCTCCAAACTAAAAGAGTTATCGAAAAGAACAACGTTCATCCGGGTTCAGGAACAGGAAAATCAGGTGTTCGGCGGATAATTAAGTTCGATTAAAACATAGAAAAACCTCAGCCAAAATTATGACTGAGGTTTTTTTATGATAAAGAATCTAAAACTTTTCTAAGAGCAACCGCTGCCTTTTTAACCTCTACTGTCCAGTCATCGGCAGCGCTACCATCGGCACCATCAGATATGTATTTAAAACAAAGAAAATCAATCGATTCTGAAGCCGAAATCTTTGCTAGCGCAAACGCTTCCATATCAATAACATTATATTCCGGGTTGCGGTGCTCTACTTCGAACTGATCGCCCGAACCACAAACGCCTTTTGGTAAATGTTCTATTGATACACCATAATCCAATACCACAGGATCATCGGAAAAAGGCGTTTCAAACT
>QFOI01000727.1 GCA_003241175.1 Pseudopedobacter saltans | reverse complement strand
CTTTTGGATGCTGAAAATACGTATTGGGATTGGGTGAAAAATTATGAGATCTACAAACTTCAGAAATCTGCGGTAGAGATCAACAGAAAAAGGCTCGAACTTACCAAAAAGACTTACGAGTTTGGAGAGAGACCTGCAATTGATACGGTGGAAGCTGCTTCACAATTGCAGAGTTTTGAGCTGCAGGAAAGAAATGCTTATCTTAATTTTGTGAAAAGTACACAAGAATTGCAAATGTTTCTCTGGAAAGATAAACAAGACTTGTACGAAATTGCTCAGCTTATTTTTCCATCTTCAAGTCTCGATGAACATTCCGGATATTCTGATTATGAATTTTTGATGCAGAATGTACTGTCTAGACAAGTGCAAAATCACGCTTCATTGGAATATTATGTTCAGAAGCAAAATATTCTCGAAAGTGAAAGAAGGCTCAAGTGGCAAAGTTTCCTTCCAAAGATTGATTTTACCTATAATTTTTTCAACAAAGAAAATTACAAATCTGATTTTCTTCCTTTGTTTGATAATAATTTCCAATATGGACTGAAGCTCGAGATTCCCATATTTCAAAGACAGGCAAGAGCAGATTACGAAATTGCGAAACTGAAAATTTCTCAAAACCAGCAGGATTCACAACTGAAATTGAGAGAAGTCAATACTAAAATAGAAACCTATAAATACGAAGTGACTAATTATTTCAGTCAGATTGATATTTCAGCAAAAAATCTTAACAATTATAAAAGATTGCTGAACGCAGAGGAAACGCGGTTCGGCAATGGGGAAAGTTCATTATTTTTAATCAACTCCAGAGAAAATAAATTATTGGATGCGCGAGAAAAAAACATTGAACTAAAAGCCAAATTCCTAAAAAGCTACAACAAACTGAAATGGCTGAATGAGAATTTTTTAAGATAAAAGTCGGGAGAAGTTCCTAATAATTTCTCCCAACTTCTTTGCAGATTTCCAGATATTCCGCTGGCATATTGGTTGATCCAAATCCTGACTCGAAATATTCATCCGAATGTGGAATATAGATGCTGTACTTTTTACTGAATGGAAAAATGGGAATGAAAAACAATTCGAAATAATTCTTGTAAACGGAAACAATCGCATTAACCATAAAGCCATTTCTCAAGACTTTACGCTCTTCTTTTCCTATAAGTTTGGTTTTGATTCCGAAGATGAAGAACATTAGTTTACTTAGAAT
>QFOI01000120.1 GCA_003241175.1 Pseudopedobacter saltans | reverse complement strand
GCTTTACCATTTCGATACAGTCCATTGTAGACTCTCGTGCATGAATCACAATTGGCAGATCAAAATCTAATGCCCATTGCATCTGGATTCGAAACGCCTCTTTTTGTATATCAATTGTCGATTTGTCCCAATAATAATCCAAACCAATCTCTCCAATTGCGGCGAATTTTCGTCGTTGAAGGTAATTGTGTATGATGTCCAATTCATGATGGTAATCGTCTTTTACAGAGCAAGGATGTAAACCCATCATAGACTTCAATTGTTCTGGATACTGCACTTCTAGTTCCAACATTTTTTCATGCGTAGAACTATCGATCGCTGGCATGTATATCTTGGAAATATGCGATTTGAATGCACGCTGTAACATCTCAGACCTATCATCATCAAATGCCTCAACGTATGGATGACTATGAGAATCAATTATATTCATATATGCAAAGGTCGTAAATCAATGCAAAACATCAAACCGGTAACCCAGTCGAGCATAATGCTCTAAGGTTTTAGGTAATACATATTGAAGCCTTTCACTCGCTTTATCACTATCATGAAAAACGACTATGTCTCCCTCTTTTGCATTACCAAGAACATTTTGCAAACATTTTTCCGAGTTAATGTTCGTGTCAAAATCTCCGCTAAGAACGCTCCACATAACAATTTTTAGCGATGGGCGTTTTTGTAGTAAAACGCGTTCCTGCCTTTTTCGCATCCTGCCATAAGGCGGCCTAAAAAAATCAGATTCCAAAAGGCGATCAGCAGCTATTACATCCGTGACATATGTATGCACATTCTCCTGCCAGCCATTTAGGTGATGATAAGTGTGGCTACCTATGAGATGACCATCATTACATATCTGTTGATACAATTCTTTTTCCAATTCTACATTCTTACCAATACAAAAAAAACTGGCTTTTGCACCATATTTTTTCAATTGACTTAGTATGAAGGGAGTTGTGGACTTGTTGGGACCATCATCAAAAGTTATATAGAGTATTTTCTCTTTGGTATGGTATTGAAACAAGCGGTTGCGATAAAATCGCTGTAACCAAATAGGAATTTTTACTAGATACATAGTTAATAGCAAGGTAACATTATTTTATCAGAATAAAACGCTTAAGTCGAGGCATTCTCTCTGTCTATCGATGATACGTAAACGATTTTAAGAATAAAAGTCACATTTGAATTCTAAAATCTTTATGTATGAAATCATTATTTTTTACACTTTTATTGTTCATCGGTGTTTCAGCGATGGCACAGGATGGTCCTCCTCAAGGTCCACCAAAAATGGATTCTGCTACCATGCATACCATGATGGTAAAACGTTATCAATCTGCCAACCTTGGTTTAAGTCAGGAACAAATTGAAAGCGTTGTGTCAATCAACCAATCCCTAATGGGAGATATGCGCAAGCAGGAGAAGCAGGAAAAAAAAGATAGAAAAGCGGAAATGGAAACTTTGGAAAAAGCGAAACTAGAGCGTTTAACATCAGCTCTGGGTGATGAGAAGTTGGCAAAAAAAGTAATAGATTTCGACAAGAAAAACAAAAGACCTGGACCTGGTGGCCATGGAGGACAGGGTAGACCTGACGGACCTGGAGACGACAATACAAACCCCTCTTAAAAATGTTTTTAGATTAAGATGATGTAAGGTCGAAACTTTTTGTTTCGACCTTATTTTATTTTCCTTCTACAACTATTATTTTATCAGGATCATTGTAGGGCGGCGCTTCCATATTGGCACTGTTTTCTATAGTTAGTACACCTTGCTTAAATTGGTAGTTCACTTTAATATTATGATCATTAAGACTATATACGTTCTTTATTTTTTTAAATGGAAATGAAGGCAAAGTTATATTGCCATTTGGTTTATTAAGTATATGAATAAACATCTTATCTGGCGTTTGTGTTATGACGCCCCATTGCTGTTGCGCAATATAGCCTCCATTTGTATTGTACACCGATGCTCCATAGGTACGCATCCAGTTGCCCATAGAATCTATGCGACTCGAAAATCCTGACTGAATTTCTCCATTAGGAAGAGGCCCAATATTGAGCAAAAGATTAGCTCCCGCGCCGGCCGACTTTACTAATAGAGCAATAAGTTTTGGAAAGCTTTTATAGGAATCGTCTTTGATATCATAGCCCCAATTATTGTTCATCGTTGCACAAGTTTCCAATGGCAAGTCAGAAGGTTTCTGAAAACTCAAACCATGAGAATTTTCACCGGGAACATCTT
This sequence comes from Pseudopedobacter saltans, assembly GCA_003241175.1. Classification (GTDB taxonomy): domain Bacteria; phylum Bacteroidota; class Bacteroidia; order Chitinophagales; family Chitinophagaceae; genus Rhizosphaericola. Next base: position 6,844 of record QFOI01000120.1, on the reverse strand, counting down.
GTTCAAACATCTGAAAATCCTCACCAGGCATAGGTTTCATGTGATGGTTATTACCAATCAAACACTGGGGCTGCAACTTGTGTATCAAATCGTAGATCTCTTTAATATGCCAATCAACATATACATCGGAATCTTTTCTAGTTGAGCTTTCTACAGGCATTTGATCCCAATAACCATCAAACCAAATACCTGCAACCTCGCCATAGTTGGTCAATAGTTCCGTTAGTTGATTTTTCATGAATTGGATATAGGCGTTCCAATCTTTTTGCGATTTACGACCAGTGCCTTTTCCCGTTCTACCAGTCGAGAACGAATAGTCTTCCCTACCCCAATCCAATAAAGAGTAGTAGAAAAATATTTTCAATCCTTGCTGATGACAGGCGTCGGCCAACTGCTTTACAATATCTTTTTTGTAGGGAGTGTGCATGATATTGAAATCAGAATATTTTGTATCCCAAAGACTAAATCCATCGTGGTGTCTGGTAACGAGTGTTATATACTTCATACCTCCCGCCTTTGCCACACTTACCCACTTGTCCGCATCAAAATCAACAGGATTAAAACTTTTTTCTAGTAATTTATAGTTTTCAAAAGGAATATTTCTATTATTCAAAACCCATTCTCCATCTCCCAATAAACTGAAAAGTCCCCAATGGATAAACATTCCGAAGCGATCCTTGCTAAAAGAAGTTCTTGCCTCTACCTCTACTTTTGGAAGATTGACATTTTGGGCTCTAGAAATTAACATATAGCAACAAAAAGTAAAAAACAGAAAGTTTTTTTTCATAAAACGAAGTTTTGCTACCAAATTTAACGATTTTAGCATAGAAAACGCCCCAAAACTTTAGATGACAATAGACCAAATGATATCTGACAGGATAAGATTAAGGATGTTCAACAAGGAGGATGCACTTTTCTTATTGGAGTTATGTAGCAGTCCCAACTGGCTAGCAATGCTCGGCAAGAGAAATATCAACAACCTAAAATCAGCAGAACGGCACCTAAAAAACTTTATCCTTAAGGAGTACAGCGATCACCAATATGGCTTTTATGCTATCGAATCCATTGAACATCAAAAAACAATCGGTCTTTGTGGCATCACCTTACGCAACACGCAGGAAATCCCGGATTTAGGATTTGGCATACTGCCTCAATATGCCGGACAGGGCTTCAGCTACGAAGCTGCACGCCTAGTATTGCAACATACAAAGGATTCTTTTTCTTTTGAAAAAATAGACGCTTTCGCAACACCAACCAATATACCAAGCCAAAAACTATTAAAAAAGCTAGGTTTTGTTTTTTTGGAAGAAATTTTCCACACAGAATTCCATGCCTGGGTCAAGCATTACAGATTGGAAATGAACCATTTGCCACAATAGAAAAGGACCGTAAACGTAAAATTTACAGTCCTTTTAATTATGTAAAAAATACAAACTTATTATTGAATTCCCATCTTTTCCAATACGGCAGTACTTACTCCTGTAGTGAAATATCCACCATCATGGTAAAGATTTTGCATAGTTACCATCTTCGTCAAATCTGAGAATAAGGTGATACAGAAATTAGCACAATCCTCCGCAGAAGCATTACCTAATGGTGAAATAGCATCCGCATAATCAAAGAAATCACCAAAGCCTTTGATACCAGACCCTGCAGTTGTTTTGGTTGGTGATTGAGAAACTGTATTGATACGTACTTTTTTCTCTACACCATAATGATAACCGAAACTGCGCGCAATAGACTCTAACATTGCCTTGATATCAGCCATATCATTGTAGAATGGATATGTGCGTTGTGCAGCATTGTAAGTCAACGCTACCACACTACCCCATTCACTAATGGCGTCCAACTTTTTGGCAACAGCCAACATCTTATGAAAAGAAAGAGCAGAAACATCGATTCCTTTTTGGAAAAAATCATAGTTGGATTCTGTATAAGGAACGTTTTTACGGACATTGACACTCATTCCAATAGAATGCAGTACGAAATCAATCTTACCCCCCAATATTTCTTGGGACTTTTCAAAAAGATGGGTTAGGTCTTCCACACTAGTAGCGTCTGCAGGGATGATCTGAGCGCCAGTAGCATCGGACAAACCATTCAACTCACCCATACGCATCGCTATCGGTGCATTTGTCAATACAAAACTAGCACCTTCTTCATGTGCCTTTTCAGCAACTTTCCATGCTATTGAACTAGAGTTGAGTGCTCCAGAGATAATACCTCTTTTTCCTTTTAATAAGTTATAGGCCATATTACATTAATTGAATGATCTAAAAACAAACCAAATGCCTTGGCTGCTTAAAATAACCGTGCAAAGAAAACGTAATTTTCCCAATTTATGTAAAAAGCAATTCCCAAGGCTTTTTTGCTGTACTTTTGGATGCACAAAACCCGGGGTGCTTTTTCTTCAAAAGGAATCGCTGAGACAATACCCGTATCACCTGAACAGGATAATGCCTGCGCAGGGAGCGTGATTACTCTTAGACAGTAACACTTTCCTGCCAGCTCTTAACAACATTGAAAGAAAGTAGAGCATGGATTTTTACAAAGTATTGGAAACTATTGGATTGGTCGTTGGACTTTTATATCTAATATTGATTATCAAGGAAAATATCTGGTGTTGGATTTTTGGGATTATTGGATCCGCTATTACCGTATTTCTCTATTTTCATACCAAACTTTATTTGGAATCTATATTGAATGCCTATTACATTTTGTCAGGGATTTATGGTTGGTGGTATTGGCTTAATGCAAAAGAAAAAAGTGATAAAGCCAATGTTCCAGTTGTACGTTGGAAACCAACCTATCATATTTTGAATATTATTGTTTGCTTGCTATTATCTGTCGGAGTCGGATTTCTCATGAAGAAATACACGGATTCTCCCCGTCCCTTTGTGGATGCCACCATAGCAATATTTAGTTTCTCGGCAACCTATCTAGAAGCGAGAAAAGTGCTTTCGGCTTGGACATATTGGTTTATAATTAATGCAGCATCGATTGCCTTACAGTTTGACCGAGGGCTAACTATTTACGCCTATCTTTCAATAGTGTATACAATTATGTCTGTCGTTGGCTATTTTCAATGGAAAAAATCATACGACAATCAAAACTTTAGTGGAATTTTGTCTAAAAAAGAATCATGACGACTTCCCAAATATTGGAATATGTTGGTGTCGCTTTGTGGATTGTTTATTTAGTACTGGCGGTACAAGAGATTATCTGGTGTTGGATTTTTGGGATATTGGCGTCGCTGCTGAATATTTTTAATTTTTATGAACATCAGATTTATGCAGAAGCCGTAGTCAATGTTTACTATGTATTGGCTGCGATATATGGTTGGCATCATTGGAGTGAATTAAAAAGTAAAAATGAATCCGCACGTGTTCCAGTACAGGTTTGGTCGATTCAAAAACACGTTATTTTCTATATTTCAACGGCCATAATCGCATTTATATGGGGAACAATTTTGCATCTACGTACGGACTCGCCTCGTCCTTATATTGATGCCTCAACAGCGTCTTTTAGTTTCTTGACAACTTATATGGAAGCGAGAAAGATATTGACAACTTGGATCAACTGGTTTGTCATCAATATCTTTTTGGTGTTTCTGCAGATCGATCGTAACATTCCAACATACGCTGCACTTTCTGCTTTTTTCGCGATTATGAGTATTCGAGGGTTTTATAGGTGGAGGAAAAGTTATTTGAGTCAAAAAACAGTGTAATTGCTTGTTGCGTCCTCTTCTTAGTAGACATTATTTATTTACTTTCTTTTGTCTTGATACAAAAGAAACAAAAAATCAATTCGTCTGAAGGCAACCCTTCGGGACATTTGAAAATAACTCGTGTACTTTTTTTGCCACTATTGGAATTTTAAACTTGCTTAACCACAGGCAAAAAACACAGCTCCGTTATTTTCCTCACTTTGCTGTCAGACGAAAATGGTGGAGATGAATCGTCATTTTGTTCAAAGGAAAAAATATCAAAAAAATTAGTACCAATTCGCATAACAAAATCGACATTGTTTAGATTGTGGTGTCCTTGTCAATTTTCCACAGTTAGGACATTTGTTCAAAATAATTTTGTCTGGATATTTCAGAAATAGTTCCTCTGCTACCATCATTTCAAAATGATCAATTCCTCCATTTAATAACAAAAAAAATTCCGGATTCTCGGTTATCCAGCCATTCTGTTTCAGAAAGTTTAAGGTAACCTCAGTAGCTCCTTTATACTTTATTGAGGAGGAATAGTGTTTCCACGCTAGCTTCGTCTTATTATCCGAAAGATGAAAATAGTGAACGAAAATATAATGCGCCGTTTCCTTGTCCATTTGAAATGATTTACTGCACCAATTCTTTCGCATTTGCCAATGCCGCTTCGGAAGGTTTTTCCCCACCAATCATTTGCGCAATGGCGTTGATACGTTCTTCTTTGTCCAACAAGCGAACGCCCGTTTTGACCATTCCATCTTTTTGATTTTGTTTGTACACAAAATAGTGTGCATCAGCCATTCCAGCGATCTGCGGTTGATGCGTAATAGAGATGACTTGTATATTGGAAGCCAACAATTTCATTAACACACCGACTTGTTTGGCTGCTTCACCAGAAATACCCGTATCAATTTCGTCAAAAATCAAAGTAGGTAGTTGAACCGATCGTGCAACCAAAGATTTTACACTTAACATCAAGCGACTCAACTCACCACCACTCGCCACTTTTTGCACAGGCTCAAATCGTCCACTATTGTTCGCATCGAACAAGAATGCAACTTCTTCCTGACCAAACGCATTGATTTCTTTAATTGAATGTAACTCAATTTTGATATGCGCATTGGGCATTCCCATTTGTTTAAGTAGTGAGTCGATTTCTTTTTCAATAGAAGCAGTAACTTTTTTGCGTTGTTGGGTTAGTTTTTCAGCCAATTCCAAAGCCTCTTTACTCGCCAACTCCATCATTTTCAAAAGAGAACTTTCATCCTCTTGTATATTTTGAAAATCCCCTAGACGCTTAGCCAAATTATGTTGTATAGACAAAAGTTCATCAGTCGTATTGGCACCATGCTTTTTAAGCAATTTGTATCCTATTGAAAGTCTTTCATTGACGAAATCAATACGATTTACATCTAGATTAGTATTGTCAGATAATGATGCGGCTTCGTTTCCAATATCATCCAACTCGATCTGTACGCTACGCAAACGATCTGCAAGAATAGCAATATCAGCCTGTACATCCGAAAATTTACCAAGTCGATTAGTGAGGCTTTTTATTTCGGAAACGACTGGTTGCTCTCCATCAACTATAAAATTGGAAACCTCTTTCAAAACATTTTTGATCTCTTCGGAATGAGTCAATGTTTTTAGTTCCGCTTCTAGGTTTTCTAGTTCTTGTTCCTTAAAATCAACTTCTGTCAACTCATCATATTGAAATTGGAGATAATCCAATTCTTTGGACATATTGGCTTTCCTTAGTAACAAGTCCGTATAATTCTTTTTCGCTTTTTGCCAACTATAAAACTGTGTTTGATATTGCTGTAGCAATGATTCGTTATTGGCAACGGTATCTACTACTACACGTTGAAAATCAGCATCACCAATTTCTAGTGTGTCAAACTGTTGATGCAAATCAACAATACAAGACGCCAAAGATCGCAATTGCTGCATGGAAACGGGCGTATCATTGACGAAACCACGAGACTTCCCTGCTGATGTAATTTCCCTTCTTAAAACCAATTCGGGTTCAATATCCAATTCGTTTTCTTGTAGAAATGCCTTGACAAGCTGATTATTTTCAACTGAAAAAACACCTTCAACAATACATTTTTTATCTTTTTGTTTGAGTGCAGCTGTTTCTGCCCTAGCGCCCAATAGAAGCGACAACGCTCCTATTAGGATACTTTTTCCGGCACCAGTCTCACCAGTAATAATATTCAAACCTTTGCTGAAGTCAATGGCAACTTCATCAATAATGGCATAATTCTGTATAAATAATCTATTAATCACCTTGTCCTAACCTTAATTTCTGTAAAGATAAAGTAAAAGGTGATTGTCCAAATTTTTGCTTGGATATTACATGTTAAACAAACTTTGCCCCCCTACTTTTTGCTTTTTACTACCTATTTTCCGGATATTGTAGGTAAATGTAGCCATAAAATATTGCGGCATCATGGATCCAGAAGTTCGGCTCCACATATTTTGTGAGGCATAGATCTGGATATAACGTTTATTTTGATTCAGAATATCGTAGGCACTCAATTTCAAAACGCCCCTTTCATCTTTCAAGAAGGTAAAATTAACGGCAGCAGTCCATCGCCATAAGTTCTTGTTACCATCATTCAAACTACTATTGTATGTATAGTTCATATTGGTCTCGAAAATGACGTGTTTAGGATATCGTACGACAAAACCAGATGTTAGATTTTGGGAAGCTATATTGAATTTCTTAAAGTTGCTGCTCGTGTATCTTGTATAGTTGAAATAAGGATTGTAACTATTGTCCCACTCCACTACATCATTGAAATTAAGATGAATGCCGGACCAGTTATTGAAACTAGCCGTTGTCTGCCAGCTTTCTTCTCCGTTGTAAATCATTTTACTACGCGTAAATTCATGATAACCACCAATGGACAAGGTCAGTTTGGTCTTTTCGCTCAACTTAAAATCTTTATCAATGTTATAGTTGGTACGAAAAGCCTTGGAACCATCCGCATTAACCGGCATTGTTGTCTGTACGCCAACATTATCTACAGTTACCTGTTGTATAACATCATTATCCGTTTTGGAAACAGATGCCCAAAACCAAACATTGAAATTATTTTTCTGATCGTTGAAATTAGCATTCAAATT
>QFOI01000726.1 GCA_003241175.1 Pseudopedobacter saltans | reverse complement strand
GATGGAAATAGCTTTGCATTTTCTCCAGCGAAATTGACTGCTGCGCAGATGAAAAGAGCGGTCGATGTTTCATTGAAACAAAATAAATTAGTTATTGGGGGCTTTACAAAATCAGATGTACAAGTTGGTCAGTCAAAGACTGTCTCACTTCACGCATGGGCATTTATGTATCCTCCTATAAATAGTTTAAATCAAGCCTTATTTGTTATGCGTAATCCATGGGGTAATAACAATGGAACAGATGTAGATGGATTAATGTACATTCCTAATAGTGAATCAGTCACATTGATGATTGATCTTAGAATTATAGATGCAGGATCGGCAAAAGCGTCTACTACACCAGCTATTTACTATCCTCCAAAATAGTGGTGATTACAAATTATTAAGTAATTGCGATATATCAATTTATTAAATAGAAGGCCCGAATTTGTATGTTATTGAGTTAGGTGAAAAGATTAATTTTCTCATCTAATATAACACTGGCTTAAAATTTTGACCTACTAAACTTTTAGAACTCACACTTAAAATTCAATTATGAAAAGAAACAGACTACTACGTTTGTACATGTTTGCCAGTTGTTTCCTTTTGTTTGTGTTTTATTGCGAAAACGTTTTTTCGCAAAAGACAAAAGAGAAAGCAATTATTACTGGTACGGTAAAAGATGAACTAGAAACTAAGTTAGAGAATGTCGTCATCCACAATTTAAAATCAGGAGCCGTAGCCTACACTAACAAAGATGGATATTATCAAATTCAGGCTATTCAAGGGGATTCTATTGAAGCTACATTGGTAGGGTACAATCCTTTCTATTGGCAGTTTAATGATAGAATTGTTTTTGATATTCCTTTGACTGCGGTTAGTGGATCAGAAAATGATGTAGTGGTTGTCGGTTATGGTAGCCAGAAGCGAAAAGAGCTTACCGGTGCAATCTCATCTGTATCTAAGGATAACTTATCGCAGGTAAGCACATCTTTTGATGGATTGCTGGGGGGAGCAGTTGCGGGACTGAATGTATCTCAAAGCTCAGGTCAGCCGGGTACTACATCTAATATAAGAATTAGAGGAGGCAACTCGGTAAATGGTGGTAATGAGCCTCTTTATGTAATAGATGGTGTAATTATCTATAACGATAATTCTTCGGCAAATTTAGGAATCAGCAGGTCAGCCGGTTCACTAAATCCTCTGGCAGCATTGAGTCCGAACGAT
>QFOI01000725.1 GCA_003241175.1 Pseudopedobacter saltans | reverse complement strand
GTGCCTTTCTAAATTTTGTCGGACGGATGCTACGATAGCGTTGACCTCTTCCTGTGTAGCATCTTTGGGAACGTAGACGCTTGTGCCTTTCTCGACCTGCACCAGTTTCTTTCCTGCAAAGGGATGGAATTCACGTTGTGCCTTCTTTTTGGGCATGGCGGGGGCTTTTTGGTTATGTTTGTATGACATGATTAATCAAATAAATCGTTAATAATTAGGATTAGGAATGCGATGGCTATTGGTATCCAAATTGGGCTAGTTACCCACCACCAAGACCAGTCAATGACCTTGCATAGTTTCAGGACTAGAAATATTAGAAACAAAACGCCCTCTGTACCGATTCCGGTACTGCTTTTTTCGGATGACATAAGTTTGATTTATATAGTTGGGAAAATGTTGTAGTAAGGCGATTGTAGATACAACCGCCGTGATATGTAGGTTGTATTTTACGCTGCGACTTTTTCTTTCTTTTCTTCCACGAAGAATTGTTCTGACTGCTCGATTGTCACGCCTATTGTTGTCAACTCTCTCATGATCTTGGCATCTGTCTGCACTTTCAATATGGCAGCTTTGTCCACGGCTTCCTTGACTGCGACAAACTGTTTAAGGTTCTTTTTACCTTTCAATAGTGAAATAATGCCGTCCCATGTCACGCCTTTGATCTTGCCAACGCTTGGCGGAGTGGTACGGAATCCAATCGTGCAAGCTGCCAACTCCAAGGATTTTTTGTCCCATCCGTCCTTTGTCTCTTTGGCATAGGATTCCAAGATGTCGTAAGGCTCAGCCAATTGTCCATCCAAGTCGGTAATGTCCGGTTCGTATTCGGCACGGATGGCGGCAATCTTGGCTTTCATTTCATTTTCCAAATTTTCCTTTTGGATGGTAATGTCTGCATAGATATGTGCAGCGGCTTGTGCTTCGGAAAGCGTGACGTTGACGTTTGTTTTTTTAGCGGTTCTTGCCATGTTGTAAATTTTTAAAGTATGATATAATTGTTGTTACGATTCGGAATAGGAAAACGGCCAATGCTTCAATGAGTATTATCAGGAAGGGAAAACCTATCAATACTAGGAACGCTTGTAATTTGTCGTTGCTCATCTTGTTTGGGGTTTATCTTGTCAATGTATAGTCTGTACATCTCGTCACAGATAGAGCCAATGATCACGCCTTGTGGCGAATTATAGTCTATGCATCCGCCAAACGTCCAA
>QFOI01000724.1 GCA_003241175.1 Pseudopedobacter saltans | reverse complement strand
TTGGACGTTTGGCGGATGCATAGACTATAATTCGCCACAAGGCGTGATCATTGGCTCTATCTGTGACGAGATGTACAGACTATACATTGACAAGATAAATCCCAAACAAGATGAGCAACGACAAATTACAAGCGTTCCTAGTATTGATCGGTTTTCCCTTCCTGATAATACTCATTGAAGCATTGGCCGTTTTCCTATTCCGAATCGTAACAACAATTATATCATACTTTAAAAAAATAACAAAATGAGCAAATTAAGCAGTTTGACACCCGAAGAAAAAGCAGCTTTGATGGAAGAAGCCAAAGCCGAAATTTTTAACAGCATGTCCGAAAAGGATGCTATCAAAATACAGCGCAACAAATATAAAGAAGTCGTTAATGATACCATTCCGGGATTGTTGGAAGAATTAAAAGACATATCGGCACTTTTAAGTAAAGTGAAAACAAAGGTTTTTAATGAACTAAAAACATTGATCGAGTTGAAAGCAGAAGTGTTTGGAAAGGACAACAATATACTACAGTCCCACACATTTACAACCGAAAAAGGTGATCGTATTTCCGTTGGCTACAGAATGACGGACGACTGGGACGACACAGTCAGTGCGGGGCTTCAAAAAGTTCATGATTTTATACAATCGTTAGCAAAAGATGATAATTCCGCAGTATTGGTAAAAGCAATTATGCGTCTATTGGCAAAAGACAAAAAAGGAAATTTACAAAGTAGCCGTGTATTACAATTAAAACAATTGGCGGAAGAGACAGGAAACGAAGGTTTTATTGATGCTGTTGGTATCATTCATGCAGCATACAGGCCAAGACGCAGTGCACAGTTCATAAGTGCTTCGTATAGAGATGAAAATTTAGTAACTGTAGAGATTCCTTTGGATATAACTTCATCAGAAATATTACAACCTACAGAAGAAAAAACCGCAGCGTAAAATACAACCTACATATCACGGCGGTTGTATCTACAATCGCCTTACTACACAACATTTTCCCAACTATATAAATCATATTGAAATGAGTTACAAACATAACCAAAAAGCCCCCGCCATGCCCAAAAAGAAGGCACAACGTGAATTCCATCCCTTTGCAGGAAAGAAACTAGTACAGGTCGAGAAAGGCACAAGCGTCTACGTTCCCAAAGATGCTACACAGGAAGAGGTCAACGCTATCGTAGCATCCGTCCGACAAAATTTAGAAAGGCAC
>QFOI01000723.1 GCA_003241175.1 Pseudopedobacter saltans | reverse complement strand
ACCGAATATTCCTTTCGCAATTAATGCGACATCAATTTTTCCTGCTACTTTGCAACACATAAATCATTATTGGTCTGTTGGAGTGGAAGAGCAATTTTATGCATTTTGGCCCTGGATAGTAAAATACTCCAAAAAAATACTTTTCTCATTAGTTCTTTTTGCTTTATCATTCTTTTTACTGAAGATCGCATTAACAGTATTTCATGCGCCATCTTTTATAATAACAATACTGCATTATACTAGATTTGGTTGTCTTGCAATCGGAGGTATTGCTGCCTGTCTTCTTTTGGACAATAATAAAATTTTTCTTAGAGTTGCTCAAAATAGAATAGCTGAATTATTATCGTGGATTATCTTTATTTTAATTGCTGTTAATAAATTTCATTTATTTTCAATTGTTGATCACGAAATTGTTACCATTGCAACGCTCATTATAATTACAAACCAGGTTAATAACCCAAAAAAAATTATATCATTGGAAAACAAAGTTTTTGACTATCTTGGTAAAATTTCCTATGGTTTATATATTTATAATCCGTTAATAATTTATCTGTTATCACTTGTTTTGAGTAAATTTTTATCAGATAATTTAATTTTTAATTTAGTTTTAATCTACAGTATAACTATAGCAGTTGTAATATTAGTTTCTCATATTTCTTACTTTTATTTTGAAACTTGGTTTCTACAATTCAAGGATAAATTTGCAGTAGTTAAAAGTAAAAGCAGTGTTCAATGAAAAACCTCCTCTTCATCACCTGGGACGGACCGCAGACTTCTTATATGGAAGGATTGTTTATGCCTATTTTTCAGGAAATCGCTAAGCGGGGAGATTATAAATTCCACGTGGTACAGTTCACTTGGTCGGATGATGAAAAAATTGCGTATACCCAGGCAGCAGCAGATAAAATGGGAATCACCTATACGGCCTGGCCTGTTCTTAGGAAACCTAATGTTTCCATAGGAAGTCTTTTGACAGTGCTTACCTCTTCAGCCAAAATCAAAAAATACATCAGGGAAAATAACATTCACATCGTAATGCCACGAAGTACTTTCCCTGCGATGATCGTCAATCAGATTAACTCCTCATTTGCTTCGCGTGCTTTCTTCCCCTTTAGGGGATTAAGGGGTGCTAGTTTCTTCCCCTTTAGGGGACTGAGGGGTTCTGCTTTCTTCCCCTTTAGGGGACTGAGGGGTGGCAAAGTCCCCTTTAGG
>QFOI01000722.1 GCA_003241175.1 Pseudopedobacter saltans | reverse complement strand
CAGATATTCTTTCGTAAGATTGATCGTTTCTAATGATATGCTCATAATAATTCCTTTGCCAAATTTTAAAATCTAATTCTTTTATCTTCTCGGTTGGGGCGGTTGGGGCGGTTGGGGCGGTTGGGGCGGTTGGGGCGAATTGCAATTCGCCCGTACTAAAATTATCTCTTTCTGAAAAAAGCATAAAATCTTTTATTTTTTTTATCGTTGCTATTTTATATCCTCTAATAATAGCGCCCACCGTTTGCGATGGCGATTGAAATTTTCCAATCTCATTATTACCCTTTTGAAATTTTATTTCTATGATTGAATGAAAATGATTAGGCATTACAACAAATTCGTGCAACAAAACATTATCTCTAATTGCACTTGTATTTCGCCACTCCTTTTGTGCTATTTCTCCATAGCTGTTCAATATCATCTTTCCATCTACAATCTCCCCAAACAAATGCGTCCTATCCTGACAACAGATTGTAATAAAATACAATCCTTCCTGGCTATAATCATAACCTTGTAAACGTATCGATCGGCGATGGTGTTTTTGGGGATTGTATTTATTCATATTATTTAATTTTCCGTTGGGGCGGTTGGGGCGAATTGCAATTCGCCCAAAATATTAATTTCTTTGACTAAGAATAAAATCTCTCATTAAATTAACTGAATCCTCCAATTGTTCAAAAGTGAATCTTGGATTCAAAGTATTCTCTGGATGATGAATTTGATGTCTAATATATTCCGTTAAGATTATTTGATGTACGCTTGTATTACCTCTAAATGTTTTATTGTAAGTGATAGTCGTTTTTCCATTTTTATAATCGTTCCATAATTCCTCTGCCTCAATATAACCGTGCAATTCATTATGATATTCTTCCGTTAAATCACGGAACGCTAAAAAATTAATTTCATTTAACGATGGATATGGAAGTTGATGTGGAATTACCTGCTCAATAAGTTTATGACCGTGCTCGTTTTTAGAAACCAAACGCAAATGATCAAAAGATAATCCTTTAACTACTGTTGAGCTATGAGTTGTTAAAAGAACTTGTGTCCTGTTTGCTTGTGAAAGTTCTAAAAATGCTCTGATAAGTATTTTTTGATGGTCTGTGTGCTGAGATGTTTCGGGTTCTTCAATAGCATAAATAATAGATTGAGAATTCCCAGTAGTCATTCTTCTTTCGGCTTCAGCTCGGAAAAAATTTAATAGAATAAGTCTTT
>QFOI01000721.1 GCA_003241175.1 Pseudopedobacter saltans | reverse complement strand
AAGATGCCACTTCTTTCGGAGGTGCTATCCGAGATATGTGGAATCCGAACTGTAACGGCGATCCTGCAAAAGTTTTGGATGCTGCCAATTATTATTGCGGCACTGCCGACTCAGGAGGCGTGCACACCAATTCAGGTGTGACCAACCACCTATATGCATTATTGGTAGACGGCGGTACTTACAACGGATACACAATGACAGGGATGGGTTTTGTAAAAGCTGCTCATCTGTGGTGGAGAGCACAAAAAAATTATCTTACCGCAACCAGCGATTTTGCTAATTTTGCCGATGCGCTGGAAGCATCTGCCAATGATTTAATTGGCGTTAATCTCCAGGGATTGTCAACCACCGTAACACCTGCAGGCTTAACTGGGCTATCGATCACTTCAGCTGATGTACAAAATGTTAAAAATGGTATTCTTGCCGTACAGCTCAGAACCTCTCCTGCAACTCAGTGTAATTATACGCCACTGCTTGCGCAGAGTGCTCCAAGTTTATGTGCCAGTGCAACGAATAATCCGCTTTTTAAAGAAGACTGGGAAAATGGCTTGGGCAACTGGACGGTAACCAATGTTCCAACTAAACCGTCCACTTGGGAAGCAAGAGATTGGACTATAAAATCTAATTTGCCGAAAAGCAGACCCGGAAAAGCAATCTTTGCTATAGATCCAATTAATGGCGATTGCGCAAGCAACCTTCAGAACGGAATCCTAAGGCTGGAAAGCCCGACAATCACGATGCCAACTTTTACCAGCGGTAAGTATGAAATGGCATTTAATCATTATGTTGCCACAGAATCTACTTGGGATGGTGGTAATATAAAATACAGTCTGAATGAAGGAAGCTGGACACTGGTTCCGGTAACTGCATTTACTTATAATGGTTACAACAGTACTTTGGACGGGACATCAAGCAATGATAATCCACTGAAAGGGCAGAGAGCCTTCACGGGAACTGATGGTGGGTCTCTTGGCGGAAGCTGGGGACAAAGTGTTATTGACCTATCAAAACTTGGCGTAACTTCCGGTTCCAAAATAAAATTCAGATTCGAAATGGGAACAGATGGCTGTAACGGTGTAGAAGGCTGGTATCTAGATGAGCTTTATGTTTATAACTGCAGCACACTTGCTGTGGAAGATGTAAAGAAGCAAAACGGAATCAGTGTTTTCCCGAATCCAACTTCTGGCTTTGTTACTATTCAAAATACAAAAAATTCT
>QFOI01000720.1 GCA_003241175.1 Pseudopedobacter saltans | reverse complement strand
CGTATTTGAAAATGGTTCAATAAATTTACTAAAAAAAATATTATCCATAACAACACTTAAACGGGTTAAAGTTGCTCAAGAAATTTTTCAAATAACTGCTCATTTCCATAGCATTGTACAATAATACCTAGATATTCATTAGAAAAGTTGCCTTTTAGATGAACGGTATTGTTACTGAATGTATCTTTTGAACGAATATCAGTCAGTTCATCATTTAGAATGAATCTCTCTTTCTTAGGTAAAAGTGTACTGTTAACATGAATTGTAACATCATATTTTTTTGCAAACGAAATGTTCACAGACAAAAATACAAAGCAGAGAGAAAACGTTATTTTCCGTATAATAGTTAGATTTGTTCCAACAAGATACTTTTTTTCTTAATCCAACCTATCTATTTGTCTAACTTAAACAATGTATAACTAAATACCTTACCCCAATATCATTGCCGCCTTTTCCACTCCAGCAATCAACTGATCAACCTCCGCTTTGGTATTGTACAATGCAAAGGAAGCTCGAACGGTTCCTGGTATTTTGAAATTATCCATTAAAGGTTGCGTGCAATGGTGTCCTGTGCGAACAGCAATTCCTTGTTTGTCCAAGAGTTCGCCCATATCGAAAGGATGGATGTTCCCAACTAAAAAGGAAACCGCTCCTGCCCTATTTTCCGCATCGCCAATAAAACGGATATTGGGAATCTGTCGCAAATGATCCACAGCATATTGGATTAATTCATGCTCCCAGGATTGGATGTTTTCAATACCTAATTTGGTCATGTAATCCACTGCTTCTCCCAATACAATCGCACCTGAAATATCTGGTGTTCCCGCTTCGTATTTGAAAGGAATGACATTGTAGATTGTTTTGGCAAAAGTCACTTCTTTGATCATGTCGCCACCGCCTTGGTAAGGAGGCAATTTGTCCAGCCATTCTGCTTTGCCGTACAAACCACCAATACCTGTTGGACCATACATTTTATGACCGGAAAAAACAATGAATTCCGCATCCAAATCCTGTACATCCAAAGGCATATGTTGTATCGCCTGTGCAGTGTCTACCAATACAGGAATATTTCGTTGATGCGCCTTTTCGATAATTTCTTTGATAGTTTTACCTGCTTGCCCGATAATATCGACAATCTTCGAAGGATCAACGCTAAAAACTTCTAATTTCGGCAAGATCGCGTTATTGACGACGATTTCACGACTGGCTGCTTCCATA
>QFOI01000719.1 GCA_003241175.1 Pseudopedobacter saltans | reverse complement strand
AAAATTTTGAGTTGGAATTGGAATGGCAAATATCCAAAGGCGGCAACAGCGGGATTATTTTTCTGGTACAGGACGATGCTAAGAAATACAATGCGACTTATCTGACAGGAGTGGAGATGCAGGTTTTGGATAATATTGATGCTCATGATAACAAGTTGGAAAATCATTTGGCTGGAACTTTATATGATTTAACAGGAACCAAGGAAATATCTAAACCAAAACCAGTTGGTGAGTGGAACAAAGCTAAAATTATATTGGATAAAGGTCATCTACAGCTTTTCTTGAATAAAGTAAAAACTGCTGATGTACAGTTGTGGACCCCAGAGTGGGACAAACTAGTTGAAGGAAGCAAGTTCAAATCGTGGTCTGATTTTGCCAAATTCAAAAGTGGACATATTGCACTACAGGATCATGGAAATGACGTTTCCTATCGAAATATCAAGATAAAAGAATTATAGTTCAAAATAGAAAAAACGCCTGACATGTAATAACAAATGTCAGGCGTTTTCTATTTTGTATTGGAACTACTCTTTTATTAGTTGCTCACCCATTCGTTGGTATGTGTTCCGGTTCCCATACTGATTTCTCTTGCACTCAATGTAAAGGACTCAGCAACAGGACGGTCGTTAATAGAGTCAAATGCTTCTTTGTAATCGATAAGATATGCTTCCTTAAAAAACAATTCTTTCAATGTGGCATCGTCTTCTCTTTTCGTAAAGACAATGGAGCCGTCTTTTCTTTCAAAACTATTGGTCATCCATTCGAAGAAAGAGGTATCTCCGGTTGCTTCGATTGTGACATAGATTTTACCGCCACGTGTAATACTGGAAGGACGACCTGTAGCATCCGTTTCTTGTTTAAGGGCATAGGAGAGGTTAAGTATATTAACCTCTTTTCCTGCAACTTTCAGTTTCGCTTTAAATGACATAAGTAAATGGTTTTTTAATTAATAAACGGCATAAATCGCCATGAAAACCTTTGGATGTGGTGTCATTATTGCACCTGGTTTCTCATTTTAGCTTGATTATGACATAATCACGAAGACCAAGATAGGATTTTTTTTTGAATAAATCGTATTGGGAGAGATATAGTTTGAAACTGTGACTATTAAACTACCCGTTGTGCATTTAGGTACTTACTCTTGTCATGGTATTCGTTTTTTTGAAAGCCTCTCCCTAACCCTCCCCTCAAAGGGGAGGGAATAAGGGTGGGGTTCTT
>QFOI01000718.1 GCA_003241175.1 Pseudopedobacter saltans | reverse complement strand
GATAATTCCTGAACTTTCCCGGAAACTTCTTTCACCTGGTCTTTATTCGCCAAAGCGCCCATTCTCACACCTTCGACATTCGGGTCACCGATGATAACGGTAGAAAGTCTTTGTCCAAGCGCAATCTGAACATCCTCAACCAAATTCACAGGCACTAAAATTCTTCTGACTGCCGTACATTTTTGTCCCGCTTTGGTCGTCATTTCACGTGTTGCTTCTTTGATGAATAAATCAAACTCCGAAGTTCCGGGTTTTGAATCTTCGCCTAAAACCATTGCATTCAAAGAATCTGCTTCCAGATTGAAAGGCACAGATTCTTCAAGAATTCTTGGATGAGATTTCAGCATTTTTCCCGTAGAAGCCGAACCTGTGAATGTCACAACATCTTCCATTGTCACATTATCCAGAATTCCATTAGCTGAACCACAAATCAATTGCAAACTTCCTTCCGGTAAAATGTGAGAAGCGATAATTTCTTTAACGACAACTTCCGTTAGGAAACTTGTTGCTGTAGCAGGTTTTACGATTGCCGGAACACCAGCCAAAAGATTAACTGCAATTTTTTCCAGCATTCCCCAAACCGGAAAATTAAAGGCATTGATATGAATCGCAACACCACGTTTCGGGGTACAAATATGATGACCGATGAAAGTTCCTTCCTTGGAAAGCTTCACAGATTCGCCATCTATATAATAAGGTAAGTCCGGAAATTGTCTTCGAAGTGATGCATTCGCAAAAAGATTTCCAATTCCACCTTCGATATCTACCCAACTGTCGGCTTTGGTTGCGCCGGTTGCCCAACTGACATTGTAGAAAATATCTTTCTTTTCCAGAAGATGAAAAGCGAGCTTTTTCAGCATCAAACCTCTTTCCTGAAAGGTCATTTTCCTAAGCGCAGTTCCACCAACATTCCTGGCGTAATCCATCATTTCCGCAAAATCCAAACCTTTGGAAATCATCTGTGTACCAACGATAATTTCCGCTTCGCCGTTTTCTATTTTTTCGTAGAGTTTTTCGTAGGCAAATTTCTTGCGCATACTGTCCACATCCATTCTTTCTACATTGGCTTCTTTGAATATTTTTTGCGTTTCTTCTTCAATTTGTTCTACCCCAACTCCACGTTCATTTAGATTTTCGCTTTGGCATTTCGGACAAAATTTTGGTTTATGCGCTTTTTGTCCACAGTAATGACATTTCATCTCGTTGGTAGCTTTGTGAT
>QFOI01000717.1 GCA_003241175.1 Pseudopedobacter saltans | reverse complement strand
CCTGAAATGGCCTGCAACGCTTTTATATCAACTTTTTCCATATCGATAGTGACATTTTCTTGCGCGTAAGTATCTGAATAGATGAATTTTTTTTCTATGTCTCTGTTCTTTTTATCAGAAAGATTTTGAAGATATTTGATTTCGTTTTTGGTCATGTTTTTGCAATTACCACTGCAATATTATGTTTTTAAATCAAATTGGAAGTCGTAAATGCCAATATCACAAAGCAATGGGCTTTTTTTTACTATGTTTGCTTTCATACGGCTATAAATAATTATGAAAAAAGGTTCCGGCCAATATCTATATTGTATTTACCTATTGCTAATCATGGGCTTGTCCGCATGTTCTGTTTATGATAGAACGAGTGTGAAAAATCCTCCAATAGATACGGCATTTGTTTTTGACAACAAAGTAGAGGTTGATAAAGACAACCTGTCCAAAGCCGAGGTTACTGATTTGCAAGAATCTCTTGGTGGCTATTGGTCTGATAGTCTTAATGCCAACAAATACCGTCGTTATGGCTTTTTTTATCGTATTAACAACCCTCCCATATTTGACACCACCAATATAAGTACTACTAAAAACTTGATGTTGGGATACATGAGTTCCAGAGGATATTTCTCAGCGGCAGCTTCAGATACTTTTTACATTGATAGCTTAAGCAAACCTTTGCAAAAAAGGACTTTCGTGACTATGAAAATCGATCCTGGAAAAGCAACCATCATTGACAGTGTCAGCTATTCTTTGCCAGACAGCAATATCGTCCACATACTTTCCAGAATTAGACAAAGAGACCCTAATATACAAATAGGAAAAACAAAGTTGTCCAATGATCCTATTTCGGCGGAATTGGACAGAATAACTCAACTCTACAGAAATAGAGGTTACTACAAAATAACGAAGGAGGATCTAGTCGCAGTAGTCGATACCAATGACCTTTCTTTGTTGAAAATGACAATCGACCCATTTCAGCAAGCCATGTTGCTGGCAAAATCTGCAGCCAAACGAAGCAAAAACCCAACAGCTTCTGTTGATTTTACTAAAAGACAATTTACTGATTCGACGCAACAGGATCTTCATCAAAATGATTTTTCGATATATCATATTGGAAAGATTTTCGTATATCCGGAAACTGGCGCTACAGATATTCCCGACAGTGTTATGACGCATCCTCAATGGTTCCCCAACAAGTTCACAACCAAAAGCGGCAATGTGTCTATA
>QFOI01000716.1 GCA_003241175.1 Pseudopedobacter saltans | reverse complement strand
CTAGAATCCTTAACCAAATCGGTTTATCGCTATATGGCAAAAATGAAAAACCTTACGATCGTTGAGGTTGAGATTTTTAACTTTTTGCGTAATAGATTGAAAGAGAAACCAGACAAGAAAATGACAAGCACTTTTGTCAGACTGAAAGATAAACTCTTAAGAAACGAAGGCAATCCACTGGAAGCAAGGTCCTTTATGTACCTTGACATCATTGGTTGGTTGGAAAGTAAGATCCGAAATATTCCAGTACAAGAGGTCATCAAAGAAAAATATAAGGCTAAGATTACCGCAGTAAATAACTAAACCGAAGAGCCGCAATATGATCATATTGCGGCTCTTTTTTAAAAAATTTCCCTTATTGAATGTTCTTTTTAGACACAATGTAAAATCCAATTATAGAAAACACCACCAAATAAATCAGACTCATAATTATGTCCTTTGAAAACATATGAAAGCTATCAAATAAATCAGCCTTTATATTTGTTACATTTACATGCTGTACCAATGCCGCTCTAGGCGGTTGTGCATAAGGAAAGTAATCAGCAGTCTCTGGTTTTTTAGTTGCCCAAACACTACCAACAATAACACCCAAAAGACCAATCCCCATAGGTTTGAAAAAATCTTTCCACAAAAAACTAAATGTCATTTGCAATCCTAAAATTCCTAAGGAAGACAGAAAAAATTTGGTAAAATACAATAGTAGATCCCGATTACCATAAGAATATTGATTATAAAAGAATTTCTTCGGATTGGTGCTACTCAATATGTGTAAACTTATAGTACTTAAAAGATAAAAACACAACATTGTTATGAACAACAAACAGATTGCAAATAAATATTTCCCAATATAAATACCCACTTTAGACAATGGTAATGCAAACAAGCTTTTCCACATATCGGATTTATGCTCCATTTCATTGACCGAAAATGCAATATAAATCGTAAACATAGGAACTAAAAAAGTATTTAATGGCGCTGCAATATTTCCAATATACTGCATCCATTGATACAAGCCCACATTATTCCCAGCCTTGAGTATAGCATCATCCCCGTAGGGATGCGTCGCTATCGCCCAAATAAAAAGCCCCACTATAAAAACAGGGAAAAGTATACTACCAAACAGAATCGCAGACTTTTTAAACTTATAAAACTCAGATTTAAGTGATATTAATACTGTATTCATGTTTTACTTTTGGAATTGTAAGAAAATATCTTCGAGAGAGGT
>QFOI01000119.1 GCA_003241175.1 Pseudopedobacter saltans | reverse complement strand
TTGGATAAAAATAAGGAATGTTTGCTATAGATACAATTCTAATTCTGTTTTTTGTTTCTAATTTCCAATAAGTGTATGTTATTTATCTTGCAATCTATTATGAAAGGATTTATGCAAAAGACAGTTTGTCTAATTTTTATAATGTGTTTGGCTTGTTTAGGTATTTCCTATGGTCAATTTTCGGATTCCGTACACAATCAGATCAGTTTTACAGGAACTGGCAATTACAGCAAAACTAATACGGGAACAACCTACCTGCTAAATAACTCCTTGGCATACAAACTGCGAATGAAAAAAGCAGAGCTTAATTCCGTTAGTGGATGGATTTATGGAAGTTCGGGTGATGGACTTACCAATAACGACTTTACTTCGACCATGGATTTCAATATTCGAAAGAATACACATCGCTTATACTATTGGGGGCTTCTTAACTATACTACAAGCTATTCTCTAAAAATCAAAAATCAGTTTCAATCCGGCCTGGGTGCGGCTTACAAATTGTGGGACGAGAAAACAAGTTGGCTCAATATTAGTGATGGTTTTTTGTTCGAAACCAGTTCTATAATGGAATCCGACACTATACGGGTAAACTATTCTACGTTTCGTAATTCCCTTCGTTTGTTGTTTCATTACCAATTCAACAAATTGGTGACGTTGGATGCAAATGGTATGTATCAACCTTCTTTAGAATATGGAGGTGACTATCTATTGAATGCGGGGACAAAAATATCCATACAGTTGAAAAGTTGGCTAAACTTGACATCAAGTCTTACTTATAACAAAATAGGTAGGACCCAAAAAGAAAATTTTATTTTGGCTTATGGCATTACAGTCAATAACTTTTTCTAGTAGTAATTGCCATGAATGAATCTAAAATAAAGGATTTTCTATTATTTCCCGTGCGTATATTTTATTGAGTCATCTGTAGATAAAAGACCATTTTCTTTGTAGAATTTTTCAAGTTGATCTTCTCCTATCCAATTTGAACCAAGTAAATTCTTATTAAATAAGTACTCAAATATTTTTTGGGTTAGAGCTTGATGTCTAATATACCTTTTGTCTATTTTCTTTTCTCCGTTTTTAATCATCTCTATAATACTACATACTGGAATATGAATTCCTGAAGATATAATTTTTTCGTTCTGTTGTTGTAGTTTGTCAGTGGGTCTGAGAAATGCACTGCAATAAGGGAATCGATAATCTTTTTCACCTTCTTTTAATTTCCTGGATTCACAGATTTTATTGCCGCAGATAAATTCATTCATTTTATTTAACTGAGCTTCCAAGTTATTAACTGCAGAGAAATATAATATACCATCGTCCCAAATTTTATATTGCAAAAACATAACTCTAATCTTACCCGTTTCTTCATTATGTTGTTCGTAAATTAAATCTGCTCCACAAATGTGTTCTGCTTTATCTGGATGTAGTAAACGAATTCTTAAAAATCTATTATTTCCTAACGAATAATCAACTTTAAAATCGTCCGATTCAATCAGTTTAGCTCCAAAATCGGTTCTGTCTATTTTGTTGAAATCGCGTTGCAGAATTCTATTTTCATTTATCCGTCTCGGTTCTAAACTTTTTTTAGCCCCATGCAATTTAGTTAGTCTTCCAATAAGATTTCTTTCTCCATCTTTGGATAAGTTTTCTTTGGTTGTTTTTATTAATGAGTTGATTGATTCGATTTCAACATTTATTAGTTCTATTGCTGTCTTTTTTTACCAGTACTTAAACTTTCAGCCTCTGCTTTCGATTTGAAATATTTAGCATCTTCACTTAGATTTTTTCCGGGTAAGAATTTGACAATCCCCTCATACAAGTCAGGAAAGACTCAGATAAAAAATCTAGAGTTTTTTCATATGTTGGAGGAATTTCTTTTTTAATAGCAAGATTTAACATATCTCGAAATGCAACTAGTATTTGAAAACTCGCATCTCCATTGTTTAAATCTTTTAAGTCAAGGTTTTCCATTATTCTCTATGTAAGTTGAATAATCACAGTTAATACTGTAAATATAACATAAAAGTATATTTATTTGGAATCTGAATTAATCCGCTAAAATATTAGATTTGATGAGTGATTACTTTTTAAATACTATCCCATCATGCTTTTTTGTAACTAGGATTTGTAAAAAAAGGAGGACTCAGTCCTCCTTTTAACGTTTTCCATATTCTCTAACTAAATAGATATTCAATATCTTCTTTGGTCAATGACTTCACAAAACTAGCGTCGTCCGAAATCAATTCATTCGCCAAGGCTCGCTTACGCTCCTGTAGTTGCAGGATTTTGTCTTCAACTGTATTGGTACATATTAGTCTATAAGCGAAAATGTTTTGCGTTTGTCCAATACGGTGCGTACGGTCGATAGCTTGTTGCTCTACTGCAGGATTCCACCAAGGATCAACTAGGTAAACATAATCTGCAGCTGTCAAGTTAAGACCTACACCACCCGCTTTCAAAGAGATTAAGAATACACGACATTCTGGATTGTTTTGAAAGTTTTGAATGGCTTTTTCCCTATCCGGCGCAGTTGTGCTGCCATCAAAATATTCGTACGTAATACCAAGTTCTTCCAATTTGTTTCGGATAAGTCCTAGCATACCTAAGAATTGCGAGAATATCAATGTCTTGTGGTCTCCTACATTTTCCTCAATCTGCCTTTCGATTTCTTCTAGTTTGATCGATTTGTTAGGATAATTTTCAGATTTCAATATCGCCGGACTATCGCAAATCTGTCTCAAACGCATCAAGCCCTGCAAAATGGTCAATTGAGATTTTTGAATACCTTGAGCTTCGATGACACCCATGATTTTATTACGGTAATCGTTGCGATAGGCATCATAGATATGACGTTGTTCTTTGTCCATTTCACAGAACAAAATTGTTTCTGTTTTTTCCGGAAGATCTTTTGCTACTTGCTCTTTCGTCCTTCTGAGAATGAATGGATACAATAGTTTGCGTAAATGATCTTTTTGTTCTTTTTCTCCAAATTTGTCAATAGGAATGGCAAACTGCTGTTTGAAAAAGTCAATACTTCCCAATAGTCCCGGATTCAAGAAATTCATCTGGGCATAAATATCAAAAGTATTGTTTTGCAATGGCGTACCACTCAAGCACAATCTATTACCAGCTTTCAATAAGGCTACCGCTTTGGCAATCTTACTGGAAGGGTTTTTAATGGCTTGGCTTTCATCCAAAACGATATAGTCAAAATTTATTTCCGAAAAAACCTTGATATCACTTCTCAATGTTCCATAAGTCGTAATGATGATATGGACTTTGGTTTTTTGCAAATCCGACTTAGAACGATTACCGCCATGATGTATGTAAACCTCAATATCCGGCGTGAATTTTTTGACCTCGTTTGCCCAGTTGTACATCAATGTAGTTGGACATACGACCAATGCTTTGAAATCTTCTTTCTGGGATTGCAGATATTTGAGGAAAGACAATGTCTGTATCGTTTTACCCAAACCCATATCGTCTGCTAAAATTCCTCCCCAACCAACTTCGTTCAGATAGTTTAGCCATTGGAATCCTGAGATCTGATACGGACGCATGATCTCGTTAAGATGATCCGGAGGTATCACGTCTTCAATTGTCTGGTTGTTGCGAAGCTTTTCATATTTTTCTTCTAGTTGGAAAAATAGTTCTTCTTCGTTTCGTTGTTCATACAGCTCTTCAATAACGCTAAAATGGTATTTACTAAGCTTGATGTCCTGGTTGGTTTCGTTTTGTCCGACTTGGAAAAGAAGAGAGTATTTTTTTACCCATTCTTCAGGCAATACGCCTAGAGTGCCATCGCCTAACTGAACAAATTGTTGCTTTGCGGCAATAGCTTTTTTGATTTCCGCAACGGACACTTGTTGGTCTCCAAAACGAATATCTATCTTGGCATCAAACCAATCCGTATGACTGCTGATGAATATTTTGGTAGAAGGTTTTGCTGTATTGAAACGGAATTTTTTCAATGCTTCCAATCCAAAAACAGGCACATTCATTTCCCTTGTGGCATCCAAAAACAAGAAAAACCAATTGTTTTTCAAGGCTTCAGTTCCTTTTAATGCAAGGACTGAACTATTTTTTTCTGGATAAATGAAACCCGAATGTAAGTTTTCGATTTTGGCAATCAACTCAGCTTCTGCATTACGATTGCGGTTGATTTCCAGAAGTTTACCTCCACTAGGAATCAATATTTTGTCCTTGTCATCGGGTTTTATCTCGTGGTCTTTGTATAGAAACACAGGCTCAACCAACAAATAGTTGCCTTTTTCTTTCAAGACGATTTTTACCTGCGGATTGACATCTTCCAGTGTTTCTTTGTCTATTTTATCAAAGCGGACATTGTATTTGTGGGAAAGCGGCAATATGAAATTTTGCAATGACGATTCCCATTCGGAAACTGGAAAAATAATTTTCCCGTCCGGTAAGAATTTTTCTACCAAAAGAATGTCTTCCGGCTTTTGCCAGAGATAAAATTGGTTTTCCACTTGTAACAAAAGCGGCGTATGCATTTCGTTTTCTGCGACATTGATCATGCCAAGAGGTGTCTTGGTCATACAGGAAATCTCATACTTGTCACCATCTTTTGAAACCAGAAATTCTGGTGTGATAAAGTTGATAGAGTAGTTGGCTACCTCCAAATTATCCGTTACAAAAGTCTTTCCTTGCTCAATATAAAAAGTGAAATAGCTAGACGCAGATATATTGAACAGCTTCTTTAGCTTAGGGTGCAAATAATCCAATATGAGTTTGCGCGTTTCTTCTGGAAGCGCATCACCTTCTGGATGTTGCACGATGTTTTCCCATATACCACTGAAAGGCGAATTTCTATTCAGGTAACGAGCTACTTCACCAGGCAATAGTTTGCGTAGCTGTTGTATAATCTGCGTGTCGTTTTCACTGAAATTGTCCGTGTTTACATATTTCGCAAGATCAACATGGTTGACCTTTCCTAAGAATTCAGTTTCGTCCTCATCTATTTCTCCCTCAATGGCTTCAATCCCAAGATAGGGATATTGCTGGTTGTCGTGTTGGAGGACAATGCCAACACCGTATTTTACGGTTGGCTTGTCACTAGGTTTTTCTAGTGTTTCAACCGTTTTTTGTGTATAAGACGGAGTGGATGCTGTATTGTTAGAGGTCGTTGCAATACGTTTGATGGATGTGTCCAATACACGCAAAAATGGTTTGCCGTCCTTGATGGCAAACTCAAATTTTCCTTTGATATCATCTTGCAAAGAATAGCCATAAAGCGCCAAGAGCTTGTTTTTTTCTTTGTCGAGATTACGTATTGTATCAAAATAATTCGCTCCTTTTTCTTTTAGAAGAGAAAGAAATACGATCAGTTTATGTACACAAAGAGGATGTAAGGGATCGCTGTGGCAGTTACAACTAGTATCAAAATTGCGTTCTTCATTTTTTTGGATGACAACGTCAAATTTTTCTTGATTGTAATTGACAATGGCGCGTATCTTTTCGTCTTTTGCCTCTTCGAGTTTGATTTTATGCGCATCTGCAAAATCCTCCGCACGCGAATAGCTATTGACATCCGAAAGAAGACGCAGCATCTTGATGTCGATATTCTTCATCCTAATGACTGTATAGTTTTGGTCATATTGGATAAAGGTCTGCTCGCCCAGCATGTTGCTGTCGATTAAGTCCTGTAGGTAAAAAAGTCCAGCCACTTGGTGTCGGCACATTTCCCCCTGTTCAAATGGACAGGTACACTCCACAGAGAGCATACTTTCGTCCCTGAATTTTTCGACCTTGACTTTGTACCATGTGTTATACGAGTCATCTCTAACACGAAGACTGACTGTTTCTGTCAAGTCATCGTGGCTGATGAGCTCCACACTTCCAGAGTTATAAATCTTTTTTCCACGACGAATAGCATCTTCCAAACCATTGCCGTATATGTATTTAATTAAATGCGGTAGCGCCAAAACCTTACAATTTTTTAGTGGAAAGACGAGTGTTCGTCGTTCCGGATAGAGCAATTTGCAAAGTTAAAAGAATAAATGGCATATTACGAAATGTAAATCGTTTAAATCCACCTAAATAGCCTTAATGCGCCGAAAAAATGGAATTATTTAACAAAAACTGCATTTTGTTCTTTGCCGTTGATTACCATTTGTTCATTTGGACTAGGATCTACAATCGTATAACGATCTACCATCGAAATTTTCATTTCATCCAATATGGACACTAGATTGCCATAGCTACTCTTTTCTCCTGGTTTGATCAATACGACAAAATCATCTTTTTGGGTATGGGATTTTTTCGAACGAATTGTTTCTCTAATGTTTTGCATATTGCCTTGGTGCCAACTTTTACCGCTTTCATCCGCCAAACCTTCCTGAAAATAAATGCTTCCGTTGTTTCCTAAGAATAATGTCAGCACTCCAGACGCTTTCGCCTCAGTTCCGTCACGTGAAGAGCGATCATCTGGATATATTGCAGTCATAGACTTAGGCAAACTAATAGTACTGCTAAATACAAAAAATGTCAACAATAAAAATCCCAAATCGACCATTGGAGTAAGGTCTACTCTCGGAATCCGCAATTTGCTTACACGCCCATTCCTATTAGAAAGGGCCGTTGTTACTTCCGCCATAACTTTTGTTTTTATTGGTAAATTAAATAGGCAGCTGCTTACCAATATAGAGTCATGGAAAGTGAGGATTCCATAAAAGGGACGAAAGTTTTGGTAAAAAACTTATAATGTACTATCTATTTCTCCGTTACTTCGGTCCATTTGGCATTAGAGAAAATACTGTACAGCTTTTCCTGTAGTAATTGTAAGCCAAAAGTACCATCCTCTGCATATATATTTATTGTTTTGTCTAACCCTGTTGTCTTTATGTGAAGTTTTATCCGTGATGCGTCCATTGCTGATAAATTGATATAGGCGTCTTTCAATTTGCTAATATTGATATAGTTAATCAATTGTTCTAATTCGTTTATAGTTTCACTTGGAATATTGGATGTAAAATGAATAGGTTTGTCTTGGTTGTCTACGAACTTGTAAACGAATTTTGTTGCGATTTTGTTTGCATTGATTGACATCTCAGCTTTGCTACCACGGTGTGTAGGGTTTGAACTAAATTCAATTTGTTTAAAGGAACTTGTGTCTGGATGAGCATTGTATTCAATAAAAGAACCAAATTTGTAAATCAATGTATCAAAATGTATTTTTTTAGCCATTTCATTTTTAGCCTCATTAAGGTTTAGAAAACCCTCCAAACGCCTGCATTGCAAACTTGGCTGAGATAAATTATTGCCGATATTGACGAAAAGAAGACTAAAGTTGAGCCTATATATTGGCACTATGTTGAAACTATCGTTTGGATAAACCATAATGACACGGGCATTCCAACCTTCTTTTTGTTGGCTTAGGAACACATCAGTGTACCCATTATTATCAAAATCTGCCAGATAAAAAGGTTGTAAGTGAAAGGAGTCCGTGAGTTTTAAGAAGTTGTCATTCTTGTCACGGGAAATTTTTACGTCTTTAAAGTCCCCTATTTTGATGTTTTGGAGTTTTGGAAATCCTTTCAACACAACATTCAATTGATCTGTATTTTTTATTGAATCAAAAATAGAATGTTTCTTAGTTTGTGCATTGCCGAAAAAAACGATCAGCAAAAACAAAAGTAAAAATTGATTTCTCATATGGTCGTAGTTTTTAGCTTTTGATTAAGTGAAATTAAGAAAATTGTCATCATTGCCAATTTTCTAACATTACAATATACTGCTTTATTCCCCCTTCAATTTCTTTCAGATAAATAAACTCGTCGGCGGTGTGACTTCTTGCACTATCGCCAGGACCACATTTTAACGCTGGAAAAGGCATTAATGCTTTATCCGAACTCGTCGGGGATCCATAAGCTTTCCTTCCCAGAGCTAGACCTGCTTTGACAAGCGGATGATCAATTTCAATACGGGATGATCGTAGACGGAAACTGCGAGGAACTACTTCACTTGCAATATTTTGTTTAATGATGTCTAATACTTCTTCATGAGTGTAGGCGTCCGTTATGCGGATGTCAACGACATATTTACAGATGGCGGGAACGACGTTGTGCGCTCTGTTTTCTGTTTCGATGACGGTCACAGTTTGTTTGATCTGACCTAGCCATTCCGACTCTTTCGGATATTGAAATTGACGAAACCAGTTGATTTCGTCTAGTGCTTTGTAGATTGCATTTTCGCCTTCGTTTCTGGCGGCGTGTCCGGCTTTTCCGGTAGTTGTAGCATCCAATACCATCAAACCTTTTTCTGCAATTGCCAAATCTAACAATGTAGGTTCGCCAACGATTCCTTGCCAATTTTTATAGTTGTCAAAAGCAATGTTTCCATTTAGTGTCTGAAAACTTTCTTGTTGTAGTAAAGCCTCAATACCATTTTTTCCTGAAATTTCCTCTTCCGCTGTCGCGGCAAATACGAGGTTAAAAGGTAAGTCAGATCTATCTTTTAAATAAATAAAAGCTGCCGCAAGTGAAACCAAACAACCGCCAGCGTCGTTGCTTCCCAAACCGTATAGTTTGCCCTCCAAAATTTCTGGATTAAAAGGATCTTTTGTGTATTGCGGATTGGGTTTTACGGTATCATGATGGGAATTGAGTAGTACAATTGGTTTGTTTTTATCAATATGAGAACTATATGCCCAAACATTATTGAGATACTTATGCCATACTGCCTCATTCTCCCTTAAGAATGTTTCAAGAAGTAATGCTGTATTGTCCTCTTCTTTAGACAAGGAAGGTGTGGCAATAAGTGATTGCAATAGGCTGATTGCTTTTTGAATAAATGTCTCGAGAGGCAGACTATTAGTATTGCTCATCAAATAATTTTTTATAAGTTCATTCTAGCTTTGAAATCTGGTTGAAGGTAATTTTTAATTTTAAAATAAGGAATGTTGATAGAAACGATTCCTGCTGCATAGCTTGCCAAAGCGTAAGGCTCATAATTAAAAGAAATCCCTTCCTTTGTGAAATTAAAGTTTTTGGATGGTGTAATGAACTCTTTATTCAAGTCGTTTTCCTTATTTCCTATCTCGGTTAACATTTTACCTAGAGAAAGAGTGTCTAAGGTTATTATATCGTTTAAGCGGAGTTGTTTTTTCGAAAAAACGTCCAAGCAGATATTCGTCAAATAATGATTT
>QFOI01000715.1 GCA_003241175.1 Pseudopedobacter saltans | reverse complement strand
GCTTATTATAAAGATAATGGTGACGGAAAATCAAGAACCTACTTTTTCAAAAAACAAGTAGAAGATTTGTCGCCTTATATCAAAACTTCGATGCCGAGTTATGTTAATTTTTCATCGGTTTTTTATGATATTAAAAATAATCCTTCAACTCATATTAGAAAATATAGATTTGAGAATAACATCAATAATCTTGAGGATGAAGATTTATTAAAACAACAACAAGCTTTCATCAATGAAAAAACGATTAAAATCCTTGGAAATAAAGATTCCCAAGAATTACAAAAGTTGATGACGGATTTTCTTGCTATTTCTAATGAGTTTAGGATTGCCAATAATTTGAATTCCAAGGATTGGTCAAAGATGGTTTATAATCCGGATAAATTTGAGGTTAGACAATTCATTAAAAAATATCAAACAAAGTTGGGTGAAGAATACGACACGAACAAATCACCAGATGGCTATTATGACGGAAATGAAACAGTTGCTGTGATAGATTCTGCAGCCGCAACTACAGATAATTATCTGGATGAAAATGGCGAAGTGAAACAAGATACCATCAATGTCAAAGATTTCAACCCCAATTGGGATAAAGAGGTTTCTCCGAAGAACTTTTTTAAGAATAATATGTCCGATTATTATTACTACACAGCAGATTTAAAAACACTTTTGGAAAATGTTGATACGATTAAAACTGATGATTTTTTCACAGATGCTGTTCATCTTTATATTTGGATTGCTTTTGCTTTGGCAATGTTTATTTTCAGTTTCCGAGTGACAGATTTGCGTTCGCTATTGTTTAGTATTATTTCTGCCGGAGTTATTATTTTGGTAGTGACATTGTTTTGTGTGGCGTCGTTTTTTATCTTTAAGTTTAATAATATATTCTTTGTTTTTTATACCATTTTAGTCACGGGAATTATCATTTTGTTACTTCCTTTTATATCGATGGGAAGATTCCCTAAAATCATCTCGGCGATTTTTATGATTATATCAATGATTGGTTTTCCCCTTTTTATATTACTGATTTTTGGGGTTATTAATGAACATCAGGTTGCAGACTGCAGAAGCCGAGTTGATCTCGGAACAATTAATTATGAAAATTGTAAAGGGATTTTGGATGATTTGGGATTAACAGCAAGTTACATAATGTTGATTTTTTCTTTCATCTTTTTATATTTCTACACCGGATTTATCAAAAAATGGAAAGCTCTTCCGGAGTAAAAAATAC
>QFOI01000714.1 GCA_003241175.1 Pseudopedobacter saltans | reverse complement strand
AAGATTGTCTTTAAAAATAAAACGGTAAATTTAGAATTGTAAAAGTTTTTTTTATGCGGGTAGAATATTTTGACAAATCCACACACGGCAAATTTTCCGTTTTTCACCATACAGAAGACTTGTGGGGAAATGGCATTGTGGGTGGTCGTCAAACAACTGACAACACCTTTGTATGGAACAAGGGAGCAGCGCAAAAAGTGTTTATTGACGAGATGGAATACTCCTTTCCCGCAGCATCCGTATTACCTCTGATGGCCAATCAACATTTTCGTTTTGAATACCCGGACCAACTAGTTGCCTGGCAATTCAACAGAGATTTTTATTGTATACTCAATCACGATGAGGAAGTGGGTTGTGTCGGCTTTCTGTTCTCTGGAATTGCCCATCCAATGTTTATAGCGTTAGACGAAACTGAGGTAAATGCATTTCAAAGATTAGAAAATGAGATTGCTTCTGAAATGGAGGTTTCGGACAGTTTCCAAGGAGAGATGTTGCGCAGTTTGTTGAAACGCCTTATTATAAAATCAACTCGACTAGGAAAAAGTCAAACAGAATCCTATCATTTATTTACCGAAGACAAATTGGACATCGTCAGAAAATTTGCGTTGCTTGTTGAAGGTAACTATAAAACCGAGCACGAAGTAAAATACTATGCGTCTATTTTAAATCGCTCACCAAAAACCTTGGCCAACTTTTTCGCGCAAAGCAAGCAGCCTTCTCCACTCAAGATTATCCACAACCGCATCATTTTGGAAGCAAAAAGATTGTTGTGCTATACTGACAAATCCTCCAAGGAAATTGCATTTGAATTGGGATTTGAAAATCCAGAACACTTCAGTCGCTTTTTCAAAAGCAACACGGGAAGGAGCGTTTCTGAATATCGACTGAGACTTAGTACAAAAACTTAAAAATCAATTTTACACTCTCGTATCCAACCGAATTAAATATTGAAAATTTAAACTCAATATATAAATTATTTCCTTTTCTTGACTGGTGTGTTTTTTTGAAATCTTAACCAAAAATAACCAACAATCATTGAAAGGAAGCTACCTACCAGAATGGCAATTTTGGAAATATTTTGCCATTCTACATCGTCGTATGCTAAAGTTGCTATAAATATAGACATCGTAAAACCAATGCCCGCCAAGACACCTCCTCCGATAAATTGGTACCAGTTGGTTTGCGATGGTAACACTGCCCATTTTGCTTTGATTAATAAATAGGACAATA
>QFOI01000118.1 GCA_003241175.1 Pseudopedobacter saltans | reverse complement strand
GGAAATAGGTGACAATACAACATTGCGTGAATGCGTGACTGTCAACAGAGGTACCATTGACAAATGGAAAACCGTTGTTGGTAATCATTGTCTGATCATGGCTTATGCGCACGTAGCACACGATTGCATTATTGGCGACCATTGTATCATTAGTAACAGTACGCAATTGGGTGGTCATATTACGGTGGATGACTGGGCCATTATTGGTGGAAGCTGTGCATTCCAACAATTCACACATGTAGGTGCCCATTCGTATACAGGAGGCGGTAGTTTGGTCAATAAAGATATTCCGCCTTATGTCAAAGCCGTACGTCATCCTATCAGCTATGGAGGTGTTAATGTCGTAGGATTGAAAAGAAGAGGTTATTCTTTGGATCAGATCAACAGGATTATAGATTTGTATCGTTGGATCTACAACAAAGGAATGAATATTACGCAGGCTGTTTCTGCCATAGATTCTGAATTTGCTCCTAGTGAAGAGAAAAATGTTGTATTGGAATTTATAAAGAGTAGTAAACTTGGCATTATAAAGGGTGCAACAATGTCCCTTGAAGAGCCTGTAGAAGCAGAATAACAATTTTGAATAATTATATATGAAAGCCATTCGAAAAGAATGGCTTTTTTTATCGATTTCTGTTTTACTTTGCCAAATGGAAATCATTTTGACGGATGCTGGCAAAAGATTCAATAAAGAATGGATATTCAAAGGACTGAATTATCAGTTTGAAGACGGGAAAGCATACGCTGTTGTAGGAAATAATGGAAGTGGAAAGAGTACTTTATTGCAGTGCGTTGCCGGTGCGACTAACCTCAACCAAGGTGAATGTGTATGGCGTCAGGAAGGTTTTTCGGAAAAGACCAATACAGGTGAACGTATTTACCAATACTTCTCGTTTGCTGCACCATACCTGGATGTCGTGGAGGAAATGACCGCATTGGAATTTTTGAAATTTCACCATTCATTCAAACCCTTACTTTCCGGTGTCTCCCATTTGGATTTGCTCAAAGAAGTTCAGTTGGAAAACGCAGCCAACAAACAGATCCGTCATTACAGCAGTGGCATGAAGCAACGGATAAAGCTTGCTATGGCTATTTTTTCGGAAACACCGGTACTTCTTTTAGATGAGCCTTGTGCCAACTTTGACCAAGCTGGTTTTGAATTATACAAAAGTCTTATTGAGCGTTACACCAGCAATCGGTTGGTCATAGTTTGTAGTAATGATCCTGAAGAATATGCCTTTTTTTGTGATAATACTATTGACATAAGGGCATATAAACCCATAAAAAAAGCGTCGATTTAGACAAAAAGACGCTTACTTAAATTTATTTAGATAAGTATTTGGACGATATTATAGAGAACCTCCATTTTCGGAAGATTTGTTCTCCGTTGTTTTTCCTGCCAATGTATTGGTCGCATTTAGCGCAGCTGGCTCACTGTTAATAATCCTTGATGTCGCTAAATATTGCGGATTTTCTGTGGCAATGTACACACATGAACCTCCTTGTATATAGTCGATAATCGCAAAATGTTCACCGTAAGGTACAGCAGGACAGCCGAGGCTACGTCCCATCATCGTGCCTTCATCGGCTCTTTGAGCATTTACATAGCGACTGCCATGCATCACTATACTACGCTCATATACATTGCTGTTAATACCAGGTTCTACACCGTTTAAATGAAGACTTTTTCCAGCTCTGCCACTGTAGATTGTTCCAGTAACCAAAAAACCACAAGAGCTCTTGTTGGAATTGGTTAAATTGGAAAAACTGTTGGCAAATTCACCGCCAGAATTGCGACCGTGAGAAACATAAGTATTGAAAATTACTTGTCCTTTGTTAAAGTCAAGTACATAAAGACGTTTGTTGTGACTGCTTTGGCTATAATCACAAATGGTTAACAAACCAACTTTGCCAAGCATCCCGCGACTTTGCAGGTAAGCATAACCTTTATAGGCATTACGAAATATGTCTTGTTTCAATCCAAATGCCTGAAGATGTAATCTACTGTAGATGGAATCCGCTAATTTGTCCGATGCCGAATTGCCGGATTTTTGCGGTAGTAAAGACTTAAATTCTTTGTCACCAGGTAACGATCTTGCATCGATTTTCTGAATTCCTACGAGGCTAGCACAAAGAACGGCCAATCCCACTAAATACTTTTTCTTCACCGACTAAAATTTATTTTATTAAATATAGAGGTGTCGTCTTTCAAAAAGTAGTGCAAGTAAAACTTGATTAAAAAAAAGAAACTTCTGAATGATTTATCTAAAGACGACTTTCCAAAGCTAGTGAAAAAATGTGGATAAATTGTATAAAACGTATATTTGTTAAAGCTTTTTTTAAAAATTAACAAATTTTGGCCATAAGTTTTGACAATTGTGAAATAGATGTAAAAGCGTTCTAATCGTTAAATATTACCCTCAAAGAGTAGGGAATAAGGATATGTGAGTGAAATATCTATTGCTTCTTCAAAATACAGAACAGGTTAAACCTTATATTTTTCTTTCAGTTCCTGGCATATTCTACGAATTGATTTTTCCAATGGCTGGAATCGAAAATCAGGTAACGCCTCTAGTATTTTCCGGTTGTCATATTGGATATCAGATTGTGCAATCCTAGCCGAGTTTTTGGTAAGCATAGAAGGTTTGCCCGTTAATTTTCCTTTCAGGTAAGACAATCTCCAAACAAGAGCTGCCATTAGTGGTGTCACTTTTTTGCTTGGTCTTGGTACGGAAAATCCATCAGCAATTTTGTCAAAAAGATTTTTGTAGCTGATGTTTTCGCTGTTCAATATAAATCGTTGACCATTTAGATGTCTGTTTTTCTCGTCCAAAAAAGCAGCCAACACTTTCACTACGTCTTCCACATCAACAAATCCGTGGATACCTTCTGTATAATAGGAGAATCCGTTGTATATTTTCTTGAAAAGTTCCGTAGAACCAGTATTCCAGTCGCCACACCCCAATATTATAGATGGATTGACCATGTAGATCTCCAAGCCTTCTAGCTCGCCTCGTCTCACTTCCATTTCGGCAGCATGCTTCGTTTTCGCATAGTCGTTATGGATTTCGTTGTCTTGCCATGGAGATGTTTCTGTTATCAATTGGTTTGCAGAGGCTCCAATAGCTGCAACGGAACTAACATAAACAAATTTTTTCACTTGTGCGTCAATAGCTGCATTTACCATATTGGCAGTACCTTCCACGTTGTTTTTGTAAAGGCTATTGGCGTTAGATGGATCAAAAGAAACCTGTGCAGCACAATGGAATACGATGTCAATACCTTCAAATATTTCTTCTAAGGCAACAACGTCCAATATATCCGCCTGCTCCCATTGGACCCCAGCTATTTCAGGGTGATTTTTGCGAAATGAGGCTCTTACTTTATAACCTTGTTTGATCAGCTCCTTTGCCAAATGAGAACCTACCATTCCAGTTGCACCTGTGATCAATATCCTTTTTGTTTCTGTGCCCATCCAAAAAATTTGATTTGCAAAAATACTCCGTTTTTCTCGGCAATCGAAGTTGAATGTTAATTACGTTAAAATAGGTATAAGTTTTTCTTATTCTTTGCCTATTAATGACTTAAAGATGCTAGTTAATCTTTATTTTTACAATATGGATAACCAGTTGTCTCTATTTGGGTTTGAAGAACCCGTTGCTCCAAAACAGCCAGCTAAAAATGTCTCCGAGGAAAAGGGAAAAGACAATGTTGAGGATAACAGTTTGGAAGAAACGGTTTCCGAATCTGTCGATCAGCCAGATTTGGTCATGATTGATGATGCCAAAAAAGATGAAACCATTCAAGTTGACAATGATTCATCTGAACATGCATTTGAAGAAGAAACAACAAAAGCCGAGGCTTTTTTGGAAGGAGAATTGAATGAAGTTGTCCAGCCAAATAAAACATTGGTAACCATAGATACGCTCATTCATCAAGCATCGGTCGAATATCCTATTTATGATCCGATTGAAAGTGAGGAAAGCGAAGAGGATAGTATTTCGCCAATTGTTGAAAGCGAAAAAATAGAGGAGACTACCGCAATTACTGAAAATATGCCTCAACTTGACGAGGTCGCTGTCCCCAATCAAGAAGTTGCGCCTGCTGAAAATCTGTTGGAGAAAGATATCGAAGATAATACGGGAGAAGATCTTGTCCTTGATGAAAAAAATGATTTCAATCAACTTGTTGAAGTAAAACAAGAAGAAAAATTGGTTGAAGAACCGAAACCTTTAGCCGAAAGATTTGGCAAAAAAGGTCGCAAATCTTTTAAGGAAATTGATGCGGAAGTTGACCTGATTCAGGTTCCTTCTGACGAAATCCTGTTTTCCAAACAATATTACCCGATCAGTCAAGTTGCCAAATGGTTTCGGGTTAATAATTCCTTGTTACGGTTTTGGGAAAACGAATTTGAAATACTGAAACCAAGAAAAAATCGCAAAGGAGATCGCTTGTTCAGGCCAGAGGATATCAAGAACCTACAGATTATCTACTATTTGCTGAGGCAAAAAAAATATACGATTGCCGGTGCTAGAAAGTTCATCAAGAACAATCGGAAAACAGTGGATGTTAATATGAAAGTGGTACAGACTCTCAACGATTTTAAACGATTCTTGTTAGAACTAAAGGCGAACTCGGAGCGTTGATCTTTTCCATAATCCAAAAGAAGAATTATGAAGATGTTCTTAATATTAACGATTTCTCTTTTGTCTTTCCATATGGTTAGTGCACAACTGACACCTTTTAAAGACAAAGAAACACAACTATACGGTTATAAAAGCCCTACGGGGGCTATTATCGTTGCGCCACAATATAGTATGGCTAATGCCTTTCGCAATGGTATGGCTGCTGTCAATAAAGGTGCAGTCGTGAAAAATGTTACTGCTAATGGTGGTAAATGGGGATTTCTGGATAGTGCAGGACATGTTGCTATACCTTTGATTTACGACTATGTGCAAGACTTTAGAGGAGATTCGGCTAGGGTTGTGAAGGGTCGTAAAAAGTATCTGATTGACAAAACTGGAAAAGTCATAGACGAGATTAGACGTTATGAAATTATACGCCACCCTGATCCAATAGATTGGAAAGCCAAACAATGATCAATAACTACTGCTGCAAAATAAATATTTTTTTTCTGTAACTTTTCTTTGCATCCTTCGTTCCACTTCTATATAGCTTAATACAGATACATGACGGAAAAGGATTACAACAATTGTGTGCACCAATATGCGGATAACATATTCAGGTTTTTGGTTAAGAACCTACGTCAGGAAGACAATGCACGTGATATTGTACAATCCTCATTTGAAAAGCTTTGGATCAATAAGTCCCAGGTTGAGCCTGGCAAGGCAAAGTCTTATTTGTTTACAGTTGCGTACAACCTGATGATCGATCATATTCGCCGAAGCAAAAAAATAGATTTGCAGGACGAATTCGGAAAGGATGAACGTATCGTGTATCAAAAGGATTTGCAACTCAAAAAAGTACTTGACTTGGCACTACAAAGATTGCCGGATCTGCAAAGAAGCTTGATTTTGCTAAAAGATTATGAAGGATATAGTTATGAAGAGATAGGTAAGATCACAAGCCTTAACGCAAGTCAGGTAAAAGTGTATCTGCATCGAGCACGCCTAGCCATGAGAAACTATTTGGTGGATATCCAATATATATTGTAAAAAGAGGTTGTATGATTGATTTACAGAATTACGAAGAGTGGTTTTTGTTATATACGGATAATGAACTATCATCCAAACAAAAAGAGATGGTGGAGGATTTTGTATTGAGATATCCTTATCTTAAAAATGAATTGGATGCGTTGAAGAATACTGTTTTGTCAGTAGAGTCCAGTAATAATAATTGGGAAAACTTACTTAAAAAAGAATCGCCGATATGGGAAGAATATGCTTTGCTGGACCTAGACAATGAATTAAATGGACAAGAAAAATCTGAATGGGAAAATATACTGAAAGAAAATGTAGGAGCGCAACAATGGATGGAATCTTTAAGTAGGACAAAATTGCCTATCGAATCGATTCTTTTTGAGAACAAAGAGGTTTTGCTAAAGCAAATAAACAAGCCAAGAATTGTCCCGATTTGGATTCGTTATTCCTCCGTTGCAGCTTTATTGATATTTGTATTTTTGTTTATTTTGAACAATCAGAAAAACAAAAAAATTGTTCTTGAATCACTCTCATTCAATAACAATAGTATTGTCCCGCAAAAAGATTCAAGCAAAAAAGTTGCAGCTCATTTAGCTAAAATAGCAGGAAAAACTATTCAAAAACCTCAAAAAAATGTCGTTGGCGACAACAGTCATGTTTCCGTAAAAGCCAAAAAGAGAATACATTTCCAAAACGAGACAGCTGAATCTATCCAAACAGAAAAGGATGTAAATGACAAAATTATAGTAGACAATCTTGCGGCGGTTGCGTCTCCGAAACCAATAGAGATTGCTCCTGTTGCATCTCAATTGTCAGAGAGAAAACCGTCAATTTCTAATGCTGTATACACGGAAAAAACGCAGAAGGAAACAAAATCAAGCAAGCGCTTTGTCATGTTGGATGACGCAGATGGCGAAAAAGGGAAATTGTATGTCGCCAATGCAGAAATAAATACCCAAAAACTATTTGGTTGGTTAAAAAAGAATAAGTTTGGCAAGTCTAAAGAAAATACGAAAAAAGTAGAGATTGCCAATTTTGAAATATCATTAAAAACAAACGAGTTATAAAAATATTGCCATGGTCAAAGTGTTGAAAACTGCTGTTCTTTTAGGTTTGTTGTTTTTAGTTGGAAATATGCAATATGCTTTTGCGCAAAATTCAGATTCTGTATCTATTCCTAAATCCGATACGACAAAACGCGTTTTTTCTGCGACAGTTACGATTACGGAAATTATGGATTCTGCCTTTCAGATGCACTATGACACGCTTATAGTTGAGAACGACAACCCTGTTAATTATAACAAACATAAGTTCCAAACCAATTGGTTGATATTTGATCTTGGTTTTGCCAATTTTAATGATAAGACGCCCTATGGAAGTGCCGCGGCCAATGAGTATCTACAAGGTGGAGCTGGCGGCAACTTTACCAAATCCGATATGCGGTTACGTACCGTAAAATCTTCCAATGTCAATATCTGGCTGTTCATGCAAAAGTATAGTCTGTATAAAAACAAGCTCAATCTCAAGTACGGACTGGGTTTGGAAATGTTTAATTTCCGTTATCAAAACGACATTACCTATCACAAAAATCCGGACTATATATATCGCGATACTACCTCTTTCCAAAAAAACAAATTGTACACAAGCTACGCTTCCATCCCGTTTATGCTGAATTATGATCCAACTCCGGGAACGAAATGGGGATTTAGTGCCAGTGCCGGCATATTGGTTGGTTATCGTATTGGTGCTCATACCAAACAGAAAAGCGATGAGTTTGGCAAAGTCAAACAGGGAGGTTCTTTTGATTTAAATGATTGGAGATTGGCCTATACGGCAGAGATTGGGATTGGCTCTATTCGCATATTCGGAACCTATAGTATCAAGCCTCTACAGAACAATGTAATGGATCAGCATCCTTATGCCATTGGATTCAGATTTAGCAACTGGTAATCCATGAAAGCTAATGTTTGTAAGGAAATAGGCAATCCAAAAGAAAGTCTAAATTTTATTAAGATAACATAAATCTACTATCGGCGTCTCAACAAATCCTCTACCTTTATTGTTGATAATAAAATTCAATATTCATCAACTAAAATATTATGGGTAAAAAAGTTGCAGACCAATTGGTGGAAACACTTGTAGATGCGGGTGTTAAACGTATTTACGCAGTTACGGGAGATAGCCTTAACCATGTCAATGACGCGGTGCGTCGCAATGGCCAGATTAAATGGGTGCATGTACGTCATGAAGAAGTAGGCGCTTATGCTGCTGCTGCCGAGGCGGAACTGGATGGCCTTGCGTGTTGTGCGGGAAGTAGTGGTCCTGGGCACGTCCATTTGATTAATGGTCTGTATGATGCCAATAAAGCTAATGCGCCGGTCTTGGCTATTGCTTCTACTTGCGAAACCTCCGAGTTTGGCATGCAGTATTTTCAGGAAACAAATACAACAAAACTTTTCGCTGACTGTAGTGTGTATAATGAAATAGCAACTACTACCAAGCAGTTTCCTCGTATGTTACAAGCGGCCTTGCAACATGCACATTACCAAAAAGGAGTGGCTGTATTGGGATTGCCTGGGGATATTGCGGAAAGTGATGCGGTGGAAAGTCCAACAGCGCCTTACCTACTAAAAAGTGAAAGCATATTCCGCCCGGCTGATTTAGAGTTGCAAAAATTGGCTTATTTACTCAATGAACATTCCAAAATTACTATTTATTGTGGTATTGGAGCGAAAGGTGCACATGACGAGATCATTCAGTTAGCTGCTTTAATCAAGGCGCCTATTGCTTATTCTTTCCGAGGAAAATTTGCCATCGATTATGATAATCCTTGGGAAATAGGAATGACAGGACTTTTAGGCATTCCGTCTGCTTATCATGCTATGCATAAATCGGAAGTTATTTTACTATTGGGAACGGACTTCCCTTATGAGCATTTCATGCCGGGAGATTGTAAGATAGCACAGATTGACATCCGTCCAGAACGTATTGGAAGAAGAGCAAAAGTTGAATTAGGTTTAGCCGGTTCAATAAAAGATACGGTTGAGGCTTTATTGCCACTTTTGAAAAACAAAGAAGACAATTCGTTCCTACAAGATCAAGTAGAAAACTATAAAAAAGCTATTGACAATCTCAATATTTATGTTAGGGATAAAGGAACTGAAAATGCTATAGCGCCTGAATTCGTGGCTGCGACGGTTGATAAATTGGCTAGTGATGATGCTATTTTCACAGTAGACACGGGTATGTGTTGCGTTTGGGGGGCGCGTTATTTGCATGGTACAGGAAAGAGAGAGTTGCTTGGCTCTTTTAGCCATGGATCCATGGCTAATGCGATGCCTATGGCGATAGGCGCTGCATTTGCAAGGCCACATCAACAGGTTATTGCTTTTTGTGGTGACGGCGGACTTTCTATGTTATTGGGTGATCTGATGACAATTGCTCAATACAAATTGCCAGTTAAGTTGATTGTATTTGATAATCGTTCACTAGGAATGGTGAAAGCCGAAATGCAGGTTGCTGGTT
>QFOI01000713.1 GCA_003241175.1 Pseudopedobacter saltans | reverse complement strand
CGATCTGATCGAAAATGAAAAGTTTAAGAAGCTTACAGATGAAGAAAAAGCCTCTTATCTTTTAGAAACTAAAACCCCTTATTTCCAGTACCTTTGGAATGGCGCATTCAAAAGCCAATCTGAGAAGGAAGAAAAAGATATTCTTATTGACCACGGATTCGATGGAATTATGGAGCTAGACAATCAGCTTCCTAAATGGTGGTTAGGTCTTTTCTACTTTGGTGTTGCCTATTGTGTTTTATATATCGTTTCATACTTTTTGACGGATTTTGCACATCCCGACAAGGAATATGATCAGGAATATAAAGAGCAAATTGCTGCTGTGGAGGACTATATGAAAACTGTACCTCAAGCTACGATAGAAACTGCAAAATTCTCTGAAGATAATGTAGAAGAAGGAAAAGTGATTTTCCAAACCAACTGTGTTACTTGCCATGGGGAAGGAGGAAAAGGTGGCATTGGTCCTAACTTGACAGACAATTTCTGGATAAACCAACCTGAAAAAACTTTATTCAAAAATGTTTTCTATATGGTAGAAAACGGTAGTACGAATAACCCTACAATGCAGGCCTGGGGTAAAAACGGTGTACTGACCGGAAATGATATAGAAAAAGTTTCAGCTTATGTATATCATATCAATCAGGAACAACCTCCTATTACACCAGCCCAAGGTGGAGCCGCTCCTCAGGGCACTGAAGTGCAGTGGGAAAAATCTAACTAAAATAATATAAAAAAGAGATTGTCAAGGATATTGTTCCTCTGGAATAATATTTGAAAATTGAACTAATAAACATTCGATTTTCACGACAATCTCTTTTTTTATCTAATTAATTTAAAAATGAGTACAACAGAAAAAAAATACAACGAAGCGGAAAGCTGGGTAGTAGAAGCTGAAACATTCAGAGACTCTGTTGGGACAATGGATACTACCGGAAAAAGAAAATGGGTATATCCGCGAAAACCTAAAGGGAAATATACCAACTATCGACTTTTAGTAAGTATTCTATTACTAATTATTTATTTTTCTATACCGTTTATAAAAATCAACGGAAATCCTGTTTTATTGATAAATATTATAGAAAGACAGTTTTATATCTTAGGTCAGCCTTTTTACCCTCAGGATTTCTTTATTCTTGCATTAGGCGCCATCACTTCTCTTGTTTTTATTATTCTTTTTACGGTAGCTTTCGGAAGAATTTTTTGTGGATGGATATGTCCTCAAACCATTTTT
>QFOI01000117.1 GCA_003241175.1 Pseudopedobacter saltans | reverse complement strand
GTCATTCTTCCTCGCAATGACGGACATTTTTGTTGAAATGCGATAGCAGTCAAACGTCATAGCGAACGAAGTGAAGCAATCTAAGTACTGAATTAATGAAAAAATTCTCTAAATGCACAACAGGTGTCAGAATATATGTTTTTACAATTTATTGATATCTTCAAACGAAACAAAATCCTTTCTGCCAATTGTGTAAATTATATTGCCATTTTCATCCGTTATTACTCCCACATTTAAATCTTTTGCATTAGGGAAATAAAGTTTATACCTACGACTGTCTTTTAAGTTTATCCCATAACTTTTGACAGCATTTTTAATTTCAACAGAATTTTGCGTGTATTCTATTGTTCTTGTATTGGCACTATCACGAATTGTCAGCTTTTTGGGTTCAAAAGTAAGTTCTGCTTTTTCTCCATTTAATGTCAACGCTTTCCAGTTGCCTCTATAGACATCAGAACCGCTGCATCCAAAAAGTACAAAAACAATAACGATTAATAATACACTATAATATTTTCGCATAAGTCTATTGAGTTTTATTTAAAAAAATTAATCTTCATTGTCATCGTCTTCTTTGGTACCTGAGGAACCTTCTCCACCAGTATTTAGCATGATACCCAACACATTAAATCCAAGTGTCACTTTATCTGTTTCTGTTTTGGTACTGTATTGTTTCGTAGAGGTTTTTGGTGTTAACTCGGCAGCCGTGACTTTGTTTTTGTCATATTTCACTAGCTGATACACCATAGGAGCTGCTCCTTCGGTCAAGTAGGCATTGATCTTTACAATACCGTCCTTCTCATCGGAATAATAAGGATGAGAAAAATTGACCGCATTGGAAATAAAAGGAGTTGTGTAAACTTCTAGTTTGTAAGGGACTTTATGAGAAGTTGACGATTTTCTTTTGTACACAGTCTTATGTGTATCGAAATCTAAAACTTTGACATGCTCGCTTGTTTCAACTTTATCGAAATTATTGGCACCAATAGTCATCGGATCATCCACTTTATAGCTTTTGTCATAGGTAAATGACAAATTATTGGAAGGATCAACCGTTGATTCTATATAGTTTACACCTTTGTTTTCTGTTTGATCCCAAAGATTTTGTAGTTCATAAGTAATGGCTTTGCATTCACCAAGCGTTTTTTCCCCTTTGAGGTTTATGCTATTACCAAGATATGGCAGCAATATTAGCGAAAGCCCCATCTCAGGATTATCTTTCGTGATCTTTTTTAAGTAGTCAATTTCCGCAGGGCTCATACCATTGGCCGCATTCTTCATGGCTTCCATGGGTTTTCCTTTTCCCTGCTTGATATTGTCCATATATTTTTTCAAGACCTTGTCCTCTATTGATATGGCATATTGTAAATGGCCTTCTTTCAGTTTTTCCTGTGCGTAGCCCAACTTGGCAATTGAACTAAAAAACAAAATGGCCGCAGCTACAAAAAATGGTTGTTTCATGACAGCAAGATAGATATTTCTACAATTCTACAAAGGTTGTTTGGTACTTGGAGGTGTCGCTAAACTCCCTGTTTATTTTGTTGAAAACATCTTTGGCTTGTAAACTATCCTTATACAAATTCAAATCACTTGTACATTTCAATACATTTTTCTTGTTGACAAAATGGCTCCATTTAGAGGTTTGCATATCGATATAATCCTCTCCCTGTTCCGTTTTTTTTATTTTGGTAAGCAGTACTATTATTTTGCCATCTTTATTTGTACTCAAGGTTCGAGATGTACAGAAATAGTAAATGGGTGTATGCTTTTCAACTAATTTAAAAGAAGAAAGCACAAGAATAGAAATCAACAAAAGCATGGTTTTCATAATTGAAGTTTTAGATGATCTGAAGTAGGTATTTACAATAACAAGATACGGAAATATTAGAACGTCTGTTCATTTTAGTCATTTGGTCAATATTTAGGGAGATAATTTATCTGCTTTTTTATATTCAATATTCATTTCTTTTGCATAATCTTCTAAAGGTGGTAACCACATCTTTTTACGCCTCTCATCGACTGTTTTTTCGTCTTTTATTGGATAAATTCTTTTCTTTCCATTTATGTCAACTTCAATTTGACTTCCATAAATTTGATAACCGTTTTTAAAAGTAGAAACCCTGTCTTCAAATAGTGCAAAATCTGGAGGTGCTAGTTTTCCTTCTTCATAAGCCTGTTTCAATACGGAATAGTATTCAGACTGCGTTTTCTCAGATGCATGCTGAAATACTAAAAACAATGCGGACTTAACTTTCACATCAATCATTGCCGATGATGGCCATCCATATTGGCTAATAATTTTTTTTGCGAACCTAACATTAGAAGAATCCGTTTCTATAGCCTTTTTTAAAA
Source organism: Pseudopedobacter saltans (assembly GCA_003241175.1). GTDB lineage: Bacteria > Bacteroidota > Bacteroidia > Chitinophagales > Chitinophagaceae > Rhizosphaericola. Next base: position 6,837 of record QFOI01000117.1, on the reverse strand, counting down.
AAGTAGCATCCGCTTTATTATCCATATGCTGATACAAAAGTCTATATTTCTGATCTTCCTGTTGTAACGAATCTAATTGTTCAGTAAGATGTAATGTAAGGTTATTGGCAATCTTTGGAAGGTCAAAATCTAGTATTTCAGTTTTCCATTCTTGCTTAATTGTTTTATTGATGTAAACAATATTATCTTTCAGTTTGCGCTTTTGCGATGGGCTGAATTGATAAAACGACGTGTCGAACTTGAATGATGAAGTATCGTAAAATGTAGAAAACCTAAGATATTTATCCGTCGAATCAAAGTTGTTCAAGAGTCCATAAACCTGAGCAAGTTTGTATGCTTCATTACAAAAATGCGTTTTGGGATAAGTTTTTTTGTATAGTTCCATAGCGGAGGTGTAAGGAACGACAGATTTATCCAGTAATCCTAGGTTTTTTAAAGAATCTCCTTGAAATATATAAACATCATATTTAGCATGGAAAATACTGTCTTTCTTCTGTGCATACACATATGAAATGAAAATGAAACAGCAAGCAAGTAATGAGATATTCTTTTTCACAAATATTTTATTTTTTTAAAATCTAAAATTCTACCTTTTATCCAAACTATATTTTCCGGGACCTGACAAGAATATTGTCAAGTAAATTCCCAAATACAAATAAACAATTTCCGCATGTTCTTGCATAAACGAAAAGGAATGTAACAACAGAAAAATAACAAACAAATTGATAATCTCAAACGCCGCCGCAATCCTTGTAAACAATCCAATAGCAATCAATATAGAGCAGATTGCATCACTTATCAGCGCAAAAATCAGACTTGGTGTAGCTCCAATATGTATGGGATCGGGAAAGTGCTTAAGCATTCCTGGAAAGTCCATAAACTTTTCGATACCATGTTTCACAAACAAACTGAGCCCGGCCCAAATGCGCAATACCAATAACGCAAAATCCTGATTGAGGATCGGAAAGCTTCCTGTGTTAAGTTTCTTACTATTCATAACCAAGCATTTTAAAATGTATACCATGAAGTTAGTAAAAAAAGAAGGACCAACTCACGTTGGTCCTATCTTGCATTTATTCAATATAACAAACTAAGGTAACTTGCTTAACAGATCAGCCTGTGATAAGTACAACGGTGTAACATCTCTAATGGTCAGTCCAACTATATCAAAATGGTCATAACCATTATATAGACTAGTGTACCAAATTCCTTTGTTAACAGACATTCCTGGTTTGTAATCTACAATAGTGCTTCCCACAGGTCCTCGCATACTAAAGGTATTTACTATTCCATCATTTGCCCACCATTTTTTGTCAAGAATCAATCCTCCATTGGCACTTGCATTGTTACTTGTATAGTTGCCCATAGCTGGTGGTAATGGCCAAGGATAAGGGTAAACCAATAGTTGTACTGGTGCTAACATACTTAGTTTGGGATATTGCCATCCCGTTAAGATCCCCGTATTTGTAGCTTTGGTGCATAATGAGAAATAGTAAACATCAGAGGATGTAGTGGCAAAATTGTTCAACTCGACAGCACCGCTAGGTTTCAAATCGTAAACAGATACATCATTAGATTTCCAAATCTTACTGTTGCCGACTCTAGTCAAATAGGCATTAAAACTCTCACCAGGATTTTGCCTCATTCCCCATTGGTCCAGATCAAAATCGTACAACAATTTATCTATTCCTGTAGAGTTAGCAATGTTTGCGGTGGTGATGATAACGTCTTTGACAAGTTGCACTAAATTATTGCCCAACGTATTGGTCAATGTCGAGCCATTATGCGGAGCCGAAATAGTAGTCATGCTTTTGACCCAACCTTTCCTATTTCCGTCGAAAATAGAGGCATGGTCAGGTAATGCCTTTTCTTCTAAACTTCCCTTTTCCAACAACGCCAACAAATAACGTACGGTTTGTCCTCCCATGCTATGTGACATTAGATGTATTGGATGATTGGCATCCCATTCTGGATAGAGACCAGGATAAGTTTTTCCTGTTTTTTGGAGATGGCCGACTTTGTCGGAATGTGCTTTGCCATAATCCACTGTTCCTCCCTTAATCTGATAGTAAAGCTCAATGGCTCTGTCATAGTTGCTACTCACAGGACCAACGTTAGAAGTAAAAGTTGGATATCCATTACTTTTCAGTATTTCCTGTAGATCCTTGAATCCTCCTCCCCAATATTTTAAACCAAGGACCTCATCTCGTCCAAAACCGAAAAGACCATGTACCAATACTATCGGTATTTTATTAGTAGTTGACATGGTAGCAATGGATGTGGAGGAAAAAGATTTGGCCGAACTATAAGCACTCAGACTTGTGGTAGGCTCTACTTTGACCGCCTCTTTGTCGTTTTGTTTGACTACGGATTCACTTTCCTTTGGTGTGGAAAGATTTTCATTTTTGTTACATGAAAATAAAGCAGCAATGCAGCTAACTGCAAAAAGGAATGAAACCTTTTTAGGTTGGAAATGTGTCATACGGCTTGTGTTTTATTGAATTAGTAATGGTTGACTTCAATTCATTTTTTGATAGTAGATTAAGGACAAGACTCGCTATAAGGCCATTAAAAAATATTGGTCAAAGCAATTTGAAAACAATAAATAAAAAATCTGTTAGAACGTTTTGGTAAAGTAATTTTTCAAATGGTAATCGTCATCAATAAACATTCCTGAATGCAGCATCGATTCGCAATAGAAAGTTAGAAGTTTTTTCTGCTATATGGCGTATATCAAATATTTTTTGACCTATGCTAAATAATATACTGTATCACATTTACATTTAAAAGCTTCAAAAAAGCATATTTCTTTCATCTTATTGAACTTGGATTTAACATGGATAATAATGCCCACAACAAAGAAACCCATTATCTTTGCCATTCATTTTTCAGAAACAACATTTATGACAATCCACAAAGAAGGTTATCCAACGATTATCATTTCATTTATTGCTTTAGGCGTTATCGGTAGTTTGTTTTCCTATTTTTTACCAAGCATACTGGCTTCCATTCTCAATATTGTATTATTGGGTTTATGGGTTTTTATCATTTCGTTTTTTAGAATCCCCAACAGGCCGTTAACTAAAGGTACCAACCAGATTATCTGTCCTGCAGATGGGAAAGTTGTAGTTATTGAAGAAATGACAGACGAAGAATATTTTCATGACAAGCGTATACAGGTGAGCATATTCATGAGTCCGGCCAACGTACATGTCAACCGTTATCCAATTGACGGAAAGGTATTGTATAGTAAATACCACCCCGGAAAATTTTTGTTTGCATGGCACCCAAAATCTTCCACTGAAAACGAGCGCCACTCCATTGTGATTGACCAACCAGGCAAAGGTCCATTATTGGTTAAGCAAATAGCGGGTGCATTGGCTAGACGCATTAAGAATTATGCAGTTGTCGGTAATGATGTACAACAAGATACAGAGCTCGGTTTTATCAAGTTTGGTAGCCGTGTGGATGTATTATTGCCAATCGGTACCGATATTAAAGTAAATTTGGAACAAGCCGTTCAAGGCGGTGTAACCGTATTGGCGGAATGGTAATAATAGCATGAAGCATAAAGCAAAAAGCTTAAAGCTGAATCTAGGCTTTAGGCTTTTTTCTTTAACAGAATGGTTCGTTTTTATGCATTGAGCCATTTCCTTTATACATTTGTCCCAAATATTCCATAATATGAATCCCAAACAACTTGCAGGTGAAAAAGCCGTAGAATACGTAAAATCAGGTATGAAAGTCGGTCTTGGTACCGGATCTACAGCTTATTTTACCATTCAGGAAATAGGTCGCCGTTATAAAAATGAAGGTTTGGATATACAAGCGATTGCAACTTCCATTGAATCCGAAAATCTTGCTAAGGAATGGGGCGTACCATTGGTGTCTTTTGCAGACATAGACCATTTGGATGTCACTATTGACGGAGCAGATGAGGCCGATCACCAACTCAATCTGATCAAAGGCGGCGGTGGTGCTCTTTTACGTGAAAAAATCGTTGCATCAGCCACAAAATTTTATGTTATCGTCGCAGACGAGCGTAAATATGTAGAACAATTAGGGAAATTTGGTTTGCCTGTAGAGATTATTCCTTTTGCATGGGAAGAAACATTTCGTCAGGTGTCAGCATTGGGATGTACGCCCAAGAGAAGGGAAAAAGACGGGGAAATTTTCATTACGGACAATCATAATTTTATTTTTGATTGTGATTTTGGCTTTATACAAGATGCCTACAAGGTGAACGATCAGTTACACAATATACCAGGTGTGGTGGAAACTGGTTTGTTTTTGGACAAAACCGATGTTTTCATCATTGGAAAAAACTCTGGAGAATTAGAAATAATCAAGAAAAAAGGATAAGAGAATGAGACCAGCAGCATTTTTGTTTGACATGAACGGCACTATGATTGACGACATGCATTACCACCAGAAAGCTTGGTATGACATATTTACCAAAGAATTAGGCTCTGATATTTCGGAAGAGGCTGCTAAGCATGAAATGTATGGCAAAAATGCGGAAGTATTGGAACGCGTATTTGGGAAAAACCGATTTACGGCTGAAGAAATAGCAGATATTGAAAACCGAAAAGAGCTACGTTACCAAGAGGTTTTTCGTCCACATCTACAATTGTTACCAGGACTTTCTGATTTTTTGCAAAAAGCCAAAGACAATCATATTGCGCTGGCTATTAGTACTGCTGCACCTCAGACCAATATCGATTACGTATTGGACAATATTACTATACTTAAATCTTATTTCCCTGTTGTCGTAGGTGCGGACAATGTCAAAGCAAGCAAACCAGATCCAGAAGTTTTTTTGAAATGTGCAGAAGAATTGGCTGTAAACCCAGCCGATTGCATTGTGTTGGAAGACTCTCCTAAAGGAGTAGAGGCTGCGCGTAACGGAGGCATGAAGGCCATCGTTTTGTTGACTTTTCATGAACCCGAAGACTTCACAGGTTTAGACAATATATTGATGATGGTGAAAGACTATAATGACCCTCAACTGACTTCATTGTTTTAAGAAATTTTCCAAATTGCTTGCCGTTGGTCTCATTCGAAAGATCGAGTCAACAAATATTCATAATGTGACGAATTTTAATAATTTCGCGTTTTATATCTGCCATGAAAAACAAAACTACAGAAGACTGGCATTTACTTTTTTCTAAAATTGCACAAGGAGACATGTCTGCTTACCTTGTCGTGTACCAAGCATATTACGAAACTATCCATTCTGTAGCATATCAATATTGCAAACTAAAACATCTAGCAGATGATGCGACTCAGCAGGTTTTTGTCGAATTGTGGGAAAGAAGAGATAAGCTAGTTTCCGTAGAAAACCCTGAAGCATGGTTATGGGTCATTGCCCGAAACCAAACTATCAAAATTATAAAAAAAGAGATGTCCCATAGAGCCTATGTGGAATACTTGAAAAATTATTTTTCGGATGAAGAGATGACGCCCATCAATCAACTTATAGTCAAACAGAGATGTAGTCTCATTGACCGAATCATCAACAGCTTGCCTGCTAGACAACTAGAAACCTATAGACTAAGTAGAGAAGAAGGTCTTACATATCAACAGATTGCTAAAAAATTGGGCATAGGAATAGAGACTGTGAAAGAACATATTGCCAAAGCTTTGAAAAACATTCGTACTGCATTGAAAGCTCACGAACATGAGCTTCGCATTGTATTTATTATTTTTTCACAATTTTTTATTTTCTAACCCCCCATATTTTATTTATAGCGTACATATATACAGTTTCGCTAGAGAAATTCAATAATGGAAGAAAACCAATTTAAAAGATTGTTGAAAAAATGGACTGAGGGAAATCTACAACCAGAGGAAGTAGATATTTTTTTGGCCTACCTAGACAATCCTGATGCGGAAGAGGTTGTAGGACTGTCCATTATAAAAGATCTCAAGAGTAGACATATCAGGTTTCAGCTAGAAAAACTAGAAGAAGAAAAGGCAGAACTTAGTTTGTCCGATTTAATAGAAAGAGAGGAAACGGAGGACAATATACGCCCGCTATCTAGTATTAAAAAATGGTTTGCTGCTGCTTCTATTATAGTCCTAATTGGTTGTTTTGCTTGGTGGCTGCGACATGATACATCTACAAAAACAATGGTGGTATCGAATCAGGTTGACAACATTGTTCGAATAGTTAACAATTCGGATTCGACCTTACACTACACTTTGCCAGATGGCTCCATTGTTTCGTTGAAGAAAGAAGCAGAAATTAGTTTTGAAAAAGGATTTTCAACCGGTAGAAATATTCTTTTGGTCAAGGGAGATGCTTTTTTTAAGGTTCAGAAAAATCCCAACGCGCCATTTAGTGTATTTGCGAAAGGGATAAAGACCACTGCTTTGGGTACGGCTTTTTGGGTAGAAAATCCGGCACTCGATTCCTCTGTGACTGTTAGGTTAAAGGAAGGAAAAGTGCGTCTAGTATCGATTGAGGAACAGTTTCATATGAAAGAAGTCTTTTTGACGCCGGGTAAAGATTGCTATATTAACAAGAGAACTGGATATGTAAAAGTAAATGACAAAAACAAACAGACTATTATAAACGACAACACAATAACAGCCAAAAAAACCAACAAAGTTGTCGAAAGCGATAGAGCTGTCTTGTGGACAAAAGACGAAGTGACATTTAATGGAGCCAAACTAGACAATGTACTTTCTCAACTAGAAGCTCGTTATAATGTAACGATTGTAGCCGACAAATCCCTAACACAAAAAATTATTTTGACTGGTCAGATATATACCACCGACTCTTTAAGATCCATATTAAAATCGATTTGTGACATGAACAGCTTGAAATATGAA
>QFOI01000712.1 GCA_003241175.1 Pseudopedobacter saltans | reverse complement strand
AACGATGCTTGGGAAAAAACAAAAGATGCAGCAGAAGATGTGAAAGCAGAAGTTAGAAAAGCAACGAATTAGTTTTTAAGTTAGTAATAGTTTTTCAAGAAAAGGAGAAGTCAATCATTTGGCTTCTCCTTTTTAATTATATTTGCCAATTATTAATAATGAAGATGAAGAACTTACTATTTTCGGTTTTATTTTTAGGATTTTTTGCAAATTCTCAAACATTCAATCAAGATTATGCGAATGTCGCGAATCTGGTTTCTCAGACTAATATCAATACTTATTTACAGGAATTTGAAGGTTTAGGCGTGAAAACCACAGGCTCAACAGCCAACAACAATGCTTATAATTGGTTAAGAAACAAATACCTTTCCTTCGGATATTCGGAAGCTGAAATCACAAAAGATGATTTTATTTATAATAACAAAACCACATCCAATATTATTGTTACAAAAACAGGAACCAAATATCCAGATACTTTCGTCATTGTTTGCGGACATTACGACACCATTACAGGAACCGGAACCAATGACAACGGAAGTGGTGTTTCCGTGATCTTGGAAGTAGCCAGGCTTCTAAAAAATGTGCCTACAGAATATTCTGTCAAATTCATCAATTTTTCCGGTGAAGAGCAAGGTTTGTTGGGTTCCGCTCATTATGTCAGCAATGTTGTCAATGCAACTTCTCCGAAAATGAATATTAAATTAGTTCTTAATATTGATGAAGTAGGTGGTGTTAAAGGCAAAACAAACGATACTGTAACTTGTGAAAGAGATGAATCCAATTCTCCAAGTGCTAACAATGCCGCTTCCAACACCTTCACACAACAGTTGATTAATTGCATCAAATTATATTCTCCTCTCAAAACCAATCTGAGCTATGCATACGCTTCGGATTATATGCCTTTTCAGTCCAATGGAGAAATCATCACCGGCCTTTTCGAATATAACGAAACACCATACGCCCATACAGCAAATGATAAGTATACCAATCTGGATCCTGTGTACATCTACAATATAGCAAAAGGAACCACAGGAGCGGTACAGCACTTTGCCGTTGCATCTGGTAGTCAAGATCTGGACGCTTACACGCCGAAACAAATTGCCGGAAGTTTCAAATTCTACCCAAATCCCGCAAAAGATTTTATCCAGCTCGAATTCCTAAACAGTAAAACCCAACGCTTCAGCTTTGTAATTACCGATTTTGAAGGCAGAGTTCTCAGCAAAACAGAAAATC
>QFOI01000711.1 GCA_003241175.1 Pseudopedobacter saltans | reverse complement strand
TTTTTGATAACAAAAATATCCGTTTTGGACAATGGCGGATCGGAAAGCAACGAGTTTATACAGATCGACGGACGAAGCAATATTGATTTTGAATTGGAATTAATCAATTGATTATGTTTTTAGGTACAACAACATGTGAAATAGATTTGGCGAATACCTACAGACTCAGAGCCGTCAAGGAAATCGAGATCAAAAAAAGTGTTCACCAAATCGTACAGACCGCCAAGGTCACCTTGCCGCTGTCAGTTGTCATACGTAATCAAAACAATTTGCAGAACATAAAATTGACGGACAAAATCAAGGAAGGCGATACTATAAAACTGTCTTTTGGATATGATGGCAACAACAGAACCGAATTTGTCGGATATATCCGAAACATCAACTACAAGATTCCTGTAGTCTTGGAATGCGAAGACAACATGTATCTTTTTCGTCAAACGAATATTGATAAAAGTTGGAAGCGTGATAGTTTAAAAAACATATTGAATGATATTTTAAACTTGGTCTATCAAGCACAGGGATATAGACTGCAACTATTGGATAGCGTTCCCGATGTAACAGTTGAAAATCTTATCTGTAAAGACCAAACGGCATTGTGGTTGTTACAAACAATAATAGACCGTTATCCCTTGTTTGGAATATTTATAGTTGATGACAATGGAGTTGAAAAATTGTACTGTGGTTTGCTCTATGGTCGCAATGTTGGAGAAGTAAACTATATGTTGGAATCCAATTGTAAGGAAGGTGATCTAACCTATAAAAAAGATGTAAACCCTACAAAGGTGATCATTGAAACCGTTGACAAACGTGGTAGGATCGAGCGTACTGTGTTTGGTGACACACACGCCAAGAATACGATCAAAAGGCGCATTCCCGGTGAAGTGTCCGAATTGGCAAAAAAGCAAGCCGCCCAGGAGGAACTTAACCGTAAGACCTATGAAGGATACCGTGGCAATATCAATGCTTTTCTGAAACCGTATATCGAACCGGGCATGATTGCCAATATCGGAAGCAAACAGTTTCCTGACCGTGCAGGCAAATACTATATCGGTACGGTTACGACAACATTTGGAACGAATGGCGGAAAACGAAAACCGCAGATAGAATTTAAAACATCGGCATAATGAAAAGCGCAAAGGAACTATACAATCTATTGAAAAACCTCAATAGCGATGGCATGGACGATGTTTTTCCTGCGGTTGTCAAATCAGTCGATAAAAGTTCTTTTACAGTT
>QFOI01000710.1 GCA_003241175.1 Pseudopedobacter saltans | reverse complement strand
TAAAGAAACATAATTTTTAAGTGAAAAGTAATTTCCGTTGATGTAAGAATTTGCTTTTATGAATTCTTGTTTAAATTTTAAGAACTTTTTATTTGAATTATTTACAAGGATTAAATCATTGATATAGTTTATTTGCTTGGAAATTTCGTTGGCTTCAATTATTGTTAAGTTTCCCCATTTTTTGGATAAAGCAAAAATTGCTTTTGATAATGGAACTTGTAATTGATTTTCATCCTTCAAACCAGCTTCTTCATTATCTAACCATTTTTCAAGACCAATAATTTTTTCTTTTTCTAAGGAATATAATTCAGAATAGTTTGATATCATATTGTTATGGTATAACAAATCAATAGTTCCTCCTCCTAAACCTTCAATGTCCATTGCTTTTCTACTGACAAAATGTTGTATTCTACCAATTATTTGTGGCTTACAACCATCTTCATTTAAACAATAATGAATTGCTTGACCAGATATTCTATAAAGTGGCTTTTTACATTCTGGACATTTTGTAATATATTCAATTTCCTTACTCGAATTGTCTCGTTTCTCAGTATTCACACCGACAATCTTCGGAATAATTTCTCCTCCTTTTTCTACATAAACAAAATCATTGTCGTGCAAATCCAACTTTTTGATGATATCTTCATTATGAAGTGAAGCTCTTTTTACGGTTGTTCCGGCCAACAAAACTGGTTTCAGATTGGCAACCGGCGTTATCGCTCCGGTTCTTCCGACTTGGTAAGAAACACTTAAAAGTTCCGTTTCTACTTTCTCTGCCTTGAATTTGTAAGCCATAGCCCAACGTGGCGATTTGGCTGTGAAACCCAACTGTCTTTGCTGTTTTAATGAGTTGACTTTCAGAACAATACCGTCAATTTCAAAAGGTAATTTGTGCCGTTCTGTATCCCAAAACGTGATGAATTCTTTTACGTCATCCAACGTTTTACATAACTTTGCTTGGTCTTCTGAAACTCGGAAACCCCAATTTTTGGCTTTTGCTAAGATTTCCCAATGTGTATCTGCAGGAAATTCTTCCGCAATATATTGATACAAAACTGCCGAAAGTCCGCGTTTTCTCACTTCTGCAGAATCTTGCATTTTCAAACTTCCGCTGGCAGTATTTCTAGGATTCATAAACAAATCCAAACCTTCTTCTTCACGGATTTTATTGATTTTATCGAAGTTTTTTCTTGTCAGATAAATTTCACCTCGTATAAAAAATCGGTTGGGGAAATCG
>QFOI01000116.1 GCA_003241175.1 Pseudopedobacter saltans | reverse complement strand
GCTCTAGCTTGTCGCCAAATTGAAAAGCTCGCAAATCCGGATTGGCGTCTTCACCCGAACCTGTTCTAAAAGTATGGTGGTTGCCTTGCTTGGATTTTTTGAGTTTGCCGAATATTTCTTCCAAACTACGTTTTCGGATGGTTTGTTCGGATTTCTTGGTCAATATCGGCATATCAGGATCATCTTTTATATAGCCATTATCTTTCAGATCCTGAATGAAATCGCCCATGCCATAATCATCATCCGTGATTTTGTATTGTTTGTCTAGCTGATTGAGCCACTGTAACGCTTCACCAACGTCTCCACTTGTGTAATTGAGCATTTGCATGAAAATATCCAGCATTTGTTCAAATTTTGTCTTTCCGTCTTCGTTGGGAGTGAATTTGTAAAATCTATTGCCTGTCATAACCTAAAGTTACGCCGTTTTTCAAAAATGCAAAAGTTAAAGAAAGTGTCAATATACCAACAATTGGTATATTTGAGAAAAGATTTATATCATGGCAAAAAATACCTCCATATTACTAGGCGATTATTTTGACAATTTTATCCATCAGCAAATCCAATCGGGTAAATATTCTTCAGCTAGCGAAGTTGTAAGAGCCGCCTTGAGAATGTTCGAATATGAAGAAACCAAGAGAGATGAACTTATTGAAGAACTAAAAAAAGGCGAAAAATCGGGGTTTGTAAAAGAATTTGAGAGAGAAGATTTTCTACATAAACTCCACCAAAAACATCAGTCCAAATGAAGTTTAAACTAAGCAATCTAGCTTTAAAAGATTTGGAAAACATATGGCTCTATACTTTTGAAACTTGGTCTATTGACCAGGCAGATAAATACTATAACCTAATTCTGAATGAATTAGAATTTTTGAGTGTGCATCCCAATACAGGAAAAGATTACAGTCGAGTAAGAAAAGGATATCTGAGATCTAAAGTGAATGAGCACTTCATTTTTTATCGTATAAACAAAAAAGAAAATGAAATAGAAATCATCAGAATAACTACACCAACAAATGGATATTGAAAATAGACTAACTGACTAGTGTAATTTCTTCCGTTTTGCCCTCCGTTACTTTTAGCAAATCATCCGGTTGTAAACGCATCAACAAACCTTTCCGTCCGCCACTGACAAATATCTCATCCAAACCGTCTATACTTTTGTCGAAAACCGTAGTGTATAGTTTTTTCATACCAACAGGACTACAGCCGCCACGTACGTAGCCTGTAATTGCCAACAATTCTTTTACAGGAAGCATTTCCACGTTTTTTTCGTTAACGGATTTAGCCGCCTTTTTCAAATCCAATTCTTCCAAAACCGGAATTACGAACACAAAAATCTGCTTGTCTTTTCCTCGCGTTACAAGCGTTTTGAAAAAAGACGCCGGATCCATTCCTAGTTTTTTATAAACGGAATGTCCGTCAATCAGTCCATCGTCAATATCATACGCATACTCTTTGTAAACAATTTTTTGCTTATCGAGCATACGCATGGCATTGGTTTTCGGAGCGGATTTCATTATGATTTCATATTGACGAACTGCAATGGGATATTGAGGTCTGAACCTCTTAACATCGCAATTACATCCTGCAGATCATCGATTTTCTTTCCGGTTACACGTACGATTTCATCCATGATAGCTGCCTGTACTTTCAGCTTACTGTCTTTTATAAGTTTGACTATTTTTTTGGAGTCATCTTGCGCCAATCCACTTTTTACCTTGATTTCTTTTTTGATGGTTTTCCCGCTTGGATAGGCATCTTTGTCAAAATCGAAAGCACCTGCATCGATACCTTGCTTCATGGAACGGCTAATAATGACATCGATCAATTGTTTCATCTTCATCTCACTATCAACCGAAAGTTTGATTAAGAATTCTTTTTTATCCAAATCGATGTCCACAGGACTTCCTTTAAAATCGTAACGACCTGCAATTTCCTTTTTTACGGTGTTCATGGCGTTGTCCAAAGTCTGTAGATCGACTTTGCTAGCAATATCAAATGATGGCATAAAATTCAATTTTTATTCTTCGGCAAAACTAAAGTTATATTTACAAACGAAAAAGCGCATTGGTCAGAGATTTAAACCGAAAGACAATGATACATACACTAAGAAAACTTTTTGACAGAGATCTTCACAAACTAAAAGAAGAAATCGAACTGTACCAAAACGAAGATCGTATTTGGTATATTGAGAAAAATATTGCCAATTCTGGCGGCAACCTTTGCCTTCATCTGGTTGGCAACCTGAAAACCTATATTGGTTTGCATATTGGAAATTTCGCCTATACACGTCAACGCGATCTTGAATTTTCCTTGAAAAATGTTCCTCGTACAGAACTTATCCAACATATCCAAGAAACGATCGAAATCGTCGACAAGAGTTTGTCACAACTAGATGAAAGTAGGTTGAAAGAGGATTTCCCCATTGAAGTTTTTTCGGGTAAAACGACAACTATCGAGTACATGCTCACACACTTGGCAACACATCTCTCCTACCATTTGGGGCAGGTCAACTATCATCGACGTTTACTAGATTCTGAATAGTTCACAATACAAATACTATGTCAATATATATTTCCATACTAAGAGGAATCAATGTTAGTGGGCATCGGACTATCAAAATGGATGCACTGAAAATGATGTACAAAACCTTAGGTTTTGACAATATTCACTCTTATGTCCAGAGCGGAAATGTGATATTTTCAAGTATGAAAAAGGATACAAAAGCACTAGCCAAACAAATAACGGAACAAATAGAAAAAGAGTTTGAGTTGGAGGTTCCGGTTATAGTTTTGACTAAAGAACAACTAGAAAAAACAATTCTAGAAAATCCTTTTGCAAATGACAAAACCAAAAATGAAAACTTTTTTCATGTTACTTTCTTGGCTGACGAACCAACAAAGCCCAACCTAGAAGAAATAAGTACGAAACTATTGGAAAATGAGGCGTTTCATTATACATACAACGCTATTTACCTATACTGTCCAAACGGCTATGGAAAAACTAAGCTCACCAATACGTTCCTTGAAAACAAACTAAAAGTGTTGGCAACTACGCGCAATTGGAAAACCACAAACGAACTATTGAAAATGGCAAGTAAATGAGTAAATATTTTTGAGAGAGGATATCATTAAACAGCCAAAAGCTAAAATAGAGCCGGGCCCCTAGAAAGAGGCCCGGGCTTATTAAGATACTTTTCTCACTTCTTTATAAACACAGTACAAATATATGCGGCGTCTTTGTCAGGATTGTTACGATAACGGGAAAAACATATTGAAACTATTTTTCCGTATATCGTAAATGAAAATAGTTAAAAGAAACAGTGATATTTATATTGGGAATGCAAAAAAGGTTATAATAGTGCCAGGTCTTCCTTCCAACAGAACGAAGACCTGGTCTTATACAAAAGAAGTTGATTTCTTTTTTATAAATGTGAAGCAAACATATAAACTCCTGGATATTTTCATGTCATGGAACTGAAATATTTTTGTTAATTTAGGTAAAAAAAAGAGGCCCCCGGTAGAAACCGGCGACCTGTTAACACATGAGAAAATTTTTATTTGGATTTGATCCTGTTTTGTTCTTCATCTGAAGCGCTGCCTTCATGATTTCTAGACTTGAATGTCCCCTTCTTAAAACGCCAAGTGAAAGAGATATTTAGCCTGCGAGAATCCCACCTATTGTAAGCCGTTGCATTGATATTACCATACAGAATATCGACCGACGACCTATTGGTCCTGAAGATATCATTGACATTGACCTTTATAGTTGCATTGTCCTTCAGTATATTTTTTTGTAATCCAAAATTGACTTGATATTGTGAATGAATGTCGAACAATCCCCAGATCAATGGAGAATGATAGAATCCACTTATTTCAGCCTTAAAACCTTTTGGCAACGTAAATGTGTTGGTGGCATTGTAAGAAATGGTGTTTTTCCGGAATTTGATCGGTTCATCCAGATACATTCCATCAATTATATTTCTCCAAGCGTTAATGCTGTTATTGCTTGTCCACCATTTTGTGACAGGTAGATTAAGCGCAACACTTAGGTTGATATTATCCGTAGTTCCCAAATTATCTTTAGTCTGGAATGTTACTCTTGTCGCATCATTTTGTTTCAACAAATCCCCAATGACTTTCGAAGTGTGCGTGTAATTGAGCGAGGTAACCAACAAACTTTTATAGGAATAGGATATCTCTACTGAATTGGCAATCTGCGGCTGCAAAAAAGGATTTCCCTGCTGATACACGTACGGATCTAAGTAATATAAAAAAGGGTTAAGGTCTTCATAATCAGGACGCATGATTCGACGATTGTAAGTCAAGCCATAAGTATTGTTTTCTCCCACTTTTTTCTGAATGTAGGCAGTAGGAAACAATTGAAAATAGTTACGCTTTACAGTAGAGTCATTGATATATTGGTAGCCTTTAGAAACCGTCTGTTCTCCTCTTAATCCCAACTGGATCGACCAGTTTTTAGCAAACTCTTTATTGAAGTTCAGATAACCAGCATTGATGTTTTCTTTGTACAAAAAATGGTTGGTAACCCCTAAATCCGTTTGCCAAATATCATTGATTAGATTGAAATACTGCGCATTGTTATCAGACCGCACAAAACTCGATTTCCATCCAGCACTCAGTTTTGATTTACCAGACAATGGCAACACATAGTCTATTTTACCCGTTTTTATTTCAATAAGTGAGGGTAGATTACCTTTTCGTATTATAGGATTTAAGCCATCATTTTGCAAAAGATTACAAGAAACATCATATTTGTATGTATTGTAATCTTCATTATACCTATTGTTAAATTTAGAATAAGCAAAATCCGCCATAATGTAGGAAGCTTCTTTCTTAAAATCGTGCTTATAGTTCAAATCGTAGGTAATACTTGTCCACCTTCCAATACTAGGATTTGTCGTAGTGGCTACACTATCTAATTTGGACAAACTAGAAAAATATGTAGAATTGCTTCCGTTTCCTCTATTAGGATTGATATCTCCATTCACGGATATTCCTAAAGTATTAACCGTATCCAAATAATAATCAACACCCAACTTATAACTATAATCTTCCCACTTATTTTTGTTGTAGGCATTTTGAGCACTTGTAATAGCTGGCTCACTAGATGTTGCCGCAAAATCCCTAGTTATTGTATTTGAATTCCAGTTTTTCGCTTTACTAAAGCCCAGATTACCATAAACATTGACTTTTCCGTTTCTGTAGTTGATGTTCCCATTATAGTTCTGCCTTGGGAAACGACCTTGTCCATATCCAGCAGTAAGACTACCATTCAATCCTTTTACTTTACTTTTTTTGGTAACGATATTGATGATACCCGCATTTCCCGCAGCATCATATTGGGCTGGAGGATGCGTCATTACTTCAATATTCTGGATATTGTTGGCATCCATACCTTTCAAAAGATTTGACAACTGATCGCCGGAAAGATAAGTAGGTTTGCCGTCAATATAAATCATAACCCCACTTTTACCTTGTAGACTAATGGCATTGTTGCTGTTGTCCACAATTACACCCGGCACTTTGTCCAGCACCTCCCATACATTACTTCCTACGGCAGTCACACTATTGGCAATATTGACAATTGTCTTATCAATTTGTTGTTGAATGAACGGCTTCTGCGTAGAAACAGTGACAGAATTCATGTCTTGTTTTTTCTCAAGGAGCTCAATCGGAGCCATGGTTTCCTTTGAGTTGTTATACGTAAATGGTTTGGAATAAAAAGTTTCGTAACCAATAGCTTGTACCTGAACCAAGTATTGAGATGGCTGATGAACAGGAATAGCGTAATAGCCACTATCATTGGACAATACAGCCTTAACCAAACTAGAATCCTTTGCTTTCAATAGATTAACAGAAGCACTCGCAATGGCATTTCCATTTACGGAAATTTTCCCTTCAATTGTTTGTGCGCTAATCTTCAAAATAGACATATAAAAAAACACTAAGAGTACTGCTATTATCTTTTTCATTTATACACGTATTAACTTTTTTCGATCTCCATCACAAAGAAAGGTACTTTGTTTTGCATAGTACTATCCATATTAGATAAGCGGATAATAATATGTATGAACGGACAACATTGTATGGAGATTTGGTTGAAGTTTCCATATTGGAACGCCCCACTCGAAAAAAGGTTACAACGTTTTTATAAAGAGTCAGAAGTTCTTAAATAGTTGCACATTTCGGAAAGAAATTTTTATTTTTTGTTCATTGCTTATCTTTAGGCGATGAATAAGGCTAGTTTAAGTACTCTGGAAAAGATAAAAGTATTCGTTTTTGATATTGATGGTGTTTTGACTGACGGAGGCGTGGCATTGCTGCCTGATGGCACTCAGATGCGGACAATGAACGTGAAGGACGGTTTTGGAATCCAATACGCTGTCAAGAAAGGTTATCAAATAGTGGTTATTTCCAAAGGAAATTCTCCTGAATCTGAAACAAGACTGCGCCTACTCGGTGTCCAACACGTCTACATCAATGCTAAAAACAAAATAGAATTACTGGACAACATCTTAAAAGAGCTGAACTGTACTTTGGAAGAATGCGTCTATACAGGAGACGATATTCCTGATTTGGACTGCATCAATGCTGTAGGATTTTCCTGCTGCCCTATTGATGCGGTAGAAGAAGTCGTTGAGCAAGTGGATTATGTCATACCTGTAGAAGGGGGACGAGGAGTTGCCAGACATATCATCAAAAAAGTACTTGCAACCCAAAACAATTGGAACTTTTAGTCTGTTGGGGAGCGTGACAACAACCATCAACCCTAGTAATCGATTCTAATTAGCAAATATTAATTCATTATTTCTTGAATAGATTCTATGCTTTTCTACAATTGATCAGGTGGCCCAACCTCTTGTTCATCGGATTGACACAATCCTTGTTTATATTTTTTGTGCTCAATCCAATACTCAGGCAAGGCAACATTGTACCCATACTGCAAGGTCTGCCATGTTTTTTGTTTATATTCAGTACTATACTAGTAGCTGCTGGTAGCTATATCATCAATGATTATTTTGATGCCAATAGAGACCTCATGACAAGACCCAATGAAGTCATTATCGGCAAAATCATACATCGCCACTGGGCAATCGCTTGTCACAGTGTATTTTCGGCAGTAGGCGTTATTATCGGTTTTTATTTGGATTTCACCTCTTCTACCCTATTGCTCGGACCTATTAATTTTGGTTGTACATTTTTACTTTTTCTGTATTCCATCTCTTTGAAAAAAACACCTATTGCGGGCAATATTTTAATCTCGCTGCTAACGGCTTGGACCATCTATTCCTGTACTTGGTGCAATACTGGTACCATATTGCGTGCAGCTCCGTTGGTGGACATGGCCAAAATCACAAGACTAACTTTGATGTATGGAGGATTTGCATTTATCCTGTCACTCATCCGAGAAGCATTAAAGGATATGGAAGATATTGACATAGATAGAAAAGTCAAATACCATACGATGCCTATCGTTTGGGGCAACAATGCCTCCCGTATTTTCATATTGGTTTGGATGATCGTGATGATGGGACTTTTAGGTAGTATGTTCTTTTATCTTCTGGTCTCGCATCGATGGATACCCGGAGCATATTGTCTAATATTCGTAACTTTGCCGTTTTTAAAACTTATTAAGGACTTTTCTTCAGCCAAATCCGTTGATCAGTACCGCCGGGTACGCTCTCAAATCAAATGGATTATGTTAACGGGCATATTGTCCATGTTGCTGAGTCACCTTTAAAACCGACAAAATGATCGATTTGAATAATCCTTTGGTGCTTGCATCAAAGTCTCCTCGTAGAAAGCAGATATGCGAACTAGCAGACATTCCTTACGAAATATTTGTGATAGACACAGATGAAACCATTGACAATCAATTAAAAGTAGAAGAAATACCCATTGCTATCGCCAATAGTAAGCTAGAAACTATCAAAGCCCAATTCGGTTTGGGAGATCGCACTATCCTCGCCGCGGACACTGTTGTCGAATTGGATGGTAAAATAATAGGTAAACCCAAAAACCGCGAAGAAGCAATAGAAACACTACGTTTTCTTTCTGGTCGTACACATCGCGTCATTACTGGAGTTGTATTGTACACGCCTGAAAGAACCCATACTTTTTCAGATACAACATTCGTTACTTTTAATGAGCTTTCGGATCAGCAAATAGCTTATTACGTTGACAAATACCAACCTTACGACAAAGCAGGTGCTTATGCCATACAAGAATGGATCGGCGCAGTTGCTATCAAAGAAATCAAAGGCGATTTTTACAATGTGATGGGATTACCTATTCAAAAAATAATACCATTGTTGAACTTGAGTTACTAGAACAACGTGGTTTTGATGATAGATTTTCCTCTATTACCCCAGTTTTTTAATGAAGTGCCCAAATCATCAACATAGCTTTTGGTATTGAGTTTTTTTCCTTTGGAGGGAGGAACCAAATCCTTTGCTGGGTTGACTTCTGTTGTCACTTTTGTTGCAAACCAAGAGACGTGGTCATAAGGCAATGCCACCCCTAAAATCATTCCAGGAAGTCCGTTGAAACTTTCCGGTCCTCCTGGTGTGACAATATCATCCGTATAAAAGGCAACCACATATACGGAATCCATAATCACGGCATTGGCTCGTCGACAGTTAATGCCGGCGATTTCACGAGTCTCATTAGTTATTTTCCAGTTGATCTGACGAGAGCTATCCGTCACTAGGAAAAAATCCTCATAGATATGCCTTAACCGAACAGTTTCGTCTTTGCCAAAATCTGAATAGGTGCTATTGTCTTCATCATTGTAGACAAACCAAGGAAGTGGTTTAGCATCATCAGAAGGAATGCTTTTGAACAATGTTTTATCTCCGTCAAAAGTCAGGGAATATTGTGTTGTGAGGAACTGACCATTGTTTTTCTTAAAATAATCTTTGACATCGTCTATCCAACTTGAGTTTTCATTTCCTTTGAAGATTTCTTGCATCTGTGCGTAGATGTTGAGTTTCTTTTCAAAAATGATTTTTCCTTTGGTAAGAAATTCCGTCTTTTGAGCCATTGTAACATTAGACATTATCAATAAGGCAATGGAATATATTGTGTATTGTAACTTTTTCATTTTTTCTTTATTAATTAGCTTTAAAACCTGACGAAAAATTCCACGTAGCGGAAATGAGGAAATAGCGTCTGATCGTATTGTAAAG